>JAIRLY010000295.1 GCA_031259075.1 Dysgonamonadaceae bacterium
CAAGTGGATATAACGCCGGAAGACTTTGCTCTCATACCGGCGGTTATGAATGAGTTCGACACCGCCAGGCATGAAGACATCGACCGCATGGGGAATAAAAAGATTTTATTCGTCAAAAAGGTAAACGGAAACATTTATACGGCAAGCGTGGAACGAGGAAACAGTCAGATAGGGGTAATAACCTTTTGGAAAACAAAAGCCCGACCGGGTGCCTAGATGGGCTTACACCCCTCCATGGCCCAACGTCCTAAACGACCCCGGCCAGCTATCTTAAATATACAACCCCAGGCTGTTCTTGGCAAGCCTTTTTTGGGCCTTTTTCGGCGATACCGCCGCCGAAATGACAAAGACCGGGTATTGTAGTAATATATACCCGGCCTCCGTAACGGCTAGGTCAGACCGGGCCGGCAGGCGGAGCGGCTTCGATATAGCCGGAACAACATAAAGCATTGGAAACCGCGGGCGGATAAGGCGGCTCAGGAAAGGCGCGTCGTTTTTTCCCGTTCCTGCCGGGCTGCGGCCTTGATCATAGCTCGTATCGGGACGAGAGCCTGAGCGGGTAAAATCAGTAAATCGTCAAGAATATCGCGTAATTTGAAGTATTTCGCCATATCCTTGTGGCTGTCTGTGCGCCCGGTTACCAGGTACTCCACCGAAACATCCAGAACCGAGGCGATCTTGACCGCCGCGTCTGCGGGGGGCATGGACTTCTGCGGCCCCAGATACATATCAAGCGCACGCTTTTGAATTCCCGCTTTTGCGGCGAGTTCCTTTTGTGATAAACCGGTATATTCCAGTTCTTCTCGTAGTCTTTGCGAAAAATCAGGCATAACTTCAAAATATTACGGAGAAATCAAGGTTTTCTTATTGACAATATCGTTTTTACGATATATAATGATTTATAGTATCGTTATTACGGTATTATAAATTTTCGGATAATACTTTGCTGATGATGTTCCGGCTCACAGCGCGTACCCGATATATCGTACTCATCCTTAACTCCGGGGGTTTAATATCCGCAAGAAAATAGTTCCCAGGGCCGGTCGGCCTGTCGCTACAGCCTCAAACACGCAACGCATAGCCAAAAATACCTTGATGCTCTACTTCCGGCAGATCCTCATCATGCTGGTGAGCCTCTATACGGTGCGGGTGGTACTGAAAACCCTGGGGGCTGAGGACTACGGCATTTACAACGTGGTGGCGGGCGTTGTCGTTTTGTTCTCGTTTTTGAACGGGGCAATGACCGGTGCGACGCAGCGTTTCCTGAATTACGCGCTCGGTCAGAATAACACCGAAGAAGCGCGGGATGTGTACAGTTTAAGTTTTATGCTGTACGTGTTTATATCGCTGCTTGTTATCATTCTTGCCGAAACGATCGGCCTCTGGTTCCTGCAAACCCGTCTTAATATACCCACAGGACGAAAAGACGCGGCGTTTGCGGTATATCAGTTTTCTATTGCGGCAACAGTAACCGGACTGCTCAGGGTTCCGTATCACGCGGTCATTATCGCGTATGAAAGAATGTCGTTTTTCGCGCTGGCTAGCGTGATAGAAAGCCTCCTAAAACTTGGAACCGTGTTTTTACTGGCGGCAGTCCGTTTTGATTCCCTTGTTATATATGCGTTTCTGGTTTTCGCATCGGGGATAATCATCTTTTTTATTTATAAATTCTATTGCAACAGAACATTTGAAACAGCCCGTTTCAGGTATTGCGGAGATAGAACGCTGCTGCGCCGGCTTGTCGGGTTTTCAGGCTGGAGTATTTTTGGCGGCATTGCATATATCGGCAGGGCCCAGGGAACGAATATATTAATAAACATTTTTACTGATGTAACGGTGAACGCCGCTATGGCAATAGCAACACAGGTAAATTCGGCAGTATATTCTTTTGTCGCAAACTTTCAAACCGCGTTTAATCCCCAAATAATAAAATCTTATGCGGCGGGGGACCTCGTGTATTTTAAGCGGCTTCTGAGTCAGACTTCAAAAATATCGTTCTATCTTTTATTCATTCTTTTCCTGCCCGTATATATAAATGCCGAATTTATCTTAAAATTATGGCTGAAGGATACGCCGGAATATACCGTTATTTTTATGCGGCTTATCTTAATTTTATCATTGACTGATGCCGTTTCCGGGCCGCTCTGGATGTCCATACAGGCAACCGGTGATATAAAAAAATATCAAATTATCGTCAGTTGTTTTATATTCGTAAATCTGCCGTTATCGCTGCTGTTTTTAATGCGCGGATTCAGTCCTGAATGGGTTTTGATAATCCGTATTTGTCTGGAGATCGCCAAATTGATATGGCTGATTTTTTATTTGCGGGAAAAGATTAATTTACCCATTCGAGCGCTATTGACTAATGTATTTGCTCCTATAGCGATCATCTCCGTAATATCGGGCGGTGTTACAATATATATGTATTATTTGTTTTCAGGAATACCTCGCTTTTTAATCACCTGTTCTGTTTCAGTAATTCTTAATTGTTTGTTAATATATTTTGCCGGACTTCATGCCGATGAAAGATATTTCATTAAACAAAAAATAAGAAGACTGCTGCAAATCAGGGAATAACGGCAAGTCTTATGAAAATCGGAATTATAACGCTTTCGGCCTCTGATAACTGCGGTTCTATATTGCAGGCATACGCTCTGCAAAAAATTATAGAGAACCGATATCAGCATACGGTTGAGGTTATAAATTTCTCTTCAAGAAAATCAAGAAAAATGTACCAATTTCAATTAAAAACACTTGTCAGAATGTTTTTGAAAGGATACCGGAATATTTTTCAAATATGTCGAATAATCAATATGCAATCTATACATAGAAAATATTATGAAACATTCAGAAATAAAAATTTAAACCTGACAAAAAAGACGTATTTGTCAAATAAATCACTTGAAAATGAAAACTTCGATTATGACATTGTTATCTGCGGAAGCGATCAGGTTTGGAATATCACAATGTATGACTTTGATAAGGCATTTTATCTGCCTTGGGTAAAGAACGCGAAAAAAGCTGCCTATGCGCCAAGTTTTGGATCGCTTGATGTAAATAAATACGCGAATGTCATAAGCCGGTATTTAAATGATTTTTATTCGGTTTCGTGCAGGGACGACACAAATAGCAACAAACTTTCCGAAATCATTGATAAAGAAGTCGTCTTCTGCGCCGATCCGACACTGCTTATTGAAGAGCGCTATTGGTCAGAATTTGCCGGAAATGCGGAAGTAAAGCAGGATTACATTTTTTATTACTCGTGGTCTTACAACAGCGGCAAATTAAATACGTTTGTTTGTGAGCAAGCTAGAAAACTCAATCTTCCGGTGTATGTGATTGATGCCCGCAAATGGAGTAACGCGAACATATACAATTATGATTTTATCTTGCCGGAAAAAAGCAGCCCGGGCGTTTTCCTTAACCTTATGAAACACGCAAAGTTGGTATTTGTTGAATCGTTTCACGGCGTTATATTTTCTTTCATCTTCAAACGCCGGTTCTGGCTGCTTGATGCTAAAGACAGCGAGCCGCTTGATCCTCGCCTTAATTGTATATTAATCCAACTCGGGGTAAGGGAACGGTTACTCAGGCCGTCGTCTTTTTCTTTGGTAGATATTCAGAAAGAAATAAAATACAGCGGAATTGATGACAGTTTACTTAAAAAAACCGTCTCTGACTCTTTCTGTTATTTGGACAATATGCTCGGGTAAACCATGAACAGTAAACACGCCTATTTAATAATCGCGCACCAGGGATTTGAGCAGTTAAAATACCTGCTCGAAGATCTTGATCATGAATTGAATGATATTTATGTTCATATAGATTTAAAAGTTAAAAATGTTAATTTTG
Source organism: Dysgonamonadaceae bacterium (assembly GCA_031259075.1). GTDB lineage: Bacteria > Bacteroidota > Bacteroidia > Bacteroidales > Azobacteroidaceae > Azobacteroides. The sequence goes on from JAIRLY010000295.1 coordinate 3,853, forward strand.
CATATATAAAGAGCGGTGTAAAACACAGTAAAATCTATTTTATAGATCGTATAAAAGTTAATTGGGGCGGGTTTTCTCAAATCAGGGTTACATTAAATCTGCTGACAGAAGCGGTAAATAACGATATATATAAGTATTATCATTTGATTACCGGTGAAACATTTCCATTGAAATCGCAAGATAGTATCCATAACTATTTCAAAAATCATAATAAGGAATTTATCGGGTTTAATAACAATGATTTTTCTGACAGAGTAAAATATATTTATTTATTCAATGAAATTGGCAAAATTTCCATGAAAACAATGATTTTCTATTTGATTAGAAAATTATTTCTATTTATACAACGGCTGTTAAAAACGGATATTACAAGGAAATACAAAATTGTTTTTAAGAAAGGGTTTGCCTATTGGTCAATAACACATAAACTGGCGGTGTTTATAGTTGATAATACCAAGCTCATCAACAGGATATACAAGCATTCTTTTTGTTGCGACGAGGTGTTTGTCCAGACATTAGTTTATAATTCGCCGTTTTACCATAATATGAATGATATAAACGATGAATATAAAGGTTGTAAATGTTTAACAAAATGGCGTATGCACGGCAAACAGCAGAACGATTTGATTTTCCACAAAGATGAGTTAAATTATATTTTAGCAAGCGATGCGCTGTTTGCAAGAAAATTCAGCGGCGTGGAAGGGATGGAAATTATTAGGAGTATAAAAGAAATGAGGGGTGTATGCCTCTAATTTCGGTTATAATCCCCGTCTATAATGTTGAGTCTTACCTTAGACGCTGCCTCGACAGTATAATTGCGCAGTCATTTACTGACTGGGAGTGCATTGTTGTGGATGACGGTTCACCAGACGGCTGCCCTGCGATATGCGACGAGTATTCAGCAAGGGACAGCCGGTTTGTAACGGTACATCAGGAGAACGAAGGAACCGCTCATGCCCGCGATGCCGGTATAAAACAGGCGCAAAGCGAATTTCTTGCTTTTGTTGACAGCGACGACTGGCTTGAGCCAAACGCGCTGGAGGTATTGTATAACAAACAGCGGGAAACAGGGGCGGATGTGGTTGTTGGTGGAATGAAAAAAATATACAAGGCCCGAATTCGCGGTTACCGATTCCCTCAAGAAAAATTTTATCATGACGATGATGTTTTGGTTTACTATTTTCTCAATCCCTGTTCGGCTGTCTGGGGCAAGCTCTATAAAAGAGCGCTGTTTGTGGACTGTTTTGTTCCCGATGTAAATATAGGTGAAGATGGTATTGTCAATGTGCAGGTATTCTCAAAATTAAAAAAAATTCAAATTGTCGATGAATATATTTGTAATTATGATCGCAGAACAGACGGGATTATACTTCTATCCAAAGGAAAATATGCCAATGATACCTTCTATACCGATTATCCGGAAATAGCCTGCCGTCTTTGGATCGAGAATTTCCTAAAAAAAACAAACCCATCTCCGTCCATTATGGCAGCCTTTGCCGGCAATATGATTCGGGAGGGAATTATTCCTTATTTACAGGAAAATCCCCGCGTGGAAAAGGAAATTGTAGCCCTGTTTTATAACCGTTACTATCGTATGTGCCCGTATTTACGAAGAATCCCGGTTGTTTTCAGAATAATAATTCCACTGCTATACCATTTTAACCCTTTGGGGAAGTGTTATGTAGTTGTTCTAAACGTCGCAATATTGCTATTAAAAAAACTTCTTGGCTATTAGAACATTATGACCCTCTATATTTTACTGTTATTGAGTGTTTCGACAGCATCATATATTTATTCAAACGCAAAGGATATAAGCGTTTTAGCTGTTTCAAAAGGCAGTGTCTTTGTTTTGATGTTTATGCCTGCTGTACTGCGTTACGGTATAGGAACTGACTATCCCGTTTACACGGCGATATTCAAAGATATTACTCGCTCTCCCGGTGAACGTGTAGAATACGGTTTTTATCTGCTGAACATGATATTCAGGACCACAGGGTTTGACGTGCAATGGGTTTTCGGGGCAATGTCGTTTCTTACACTATTCTTTTTATTCCGTGCCATACCGCGCAGATCGTTTTATTTTATTACACCCTTTTATTATATGATGCTTTACACAGCCTCTTATAACACGGTAAGGCAATCACTGGTGATATGTATGGCGTATTATGCATACCGGCTGTTTGAGAAAAGACGGATAAAAAGAGCATTCGTCTGCATTGCTATTGCTGCATTATTTCACAGAAGCGCGGTCATGTATTTTGCGCTATTTCTGCTCATGTTGTTTCTTAGAATTCGTAAAAGAACCGTTATTGTTGTATTCTGTCTAATATTAGCGATGACAAAATATATAAATCTTATAATAGGTTTTATGTTTCAGTATATTATTTCTTATACGGTCTATGCAAATTATATAATATATCTTCAGAATAACGCGGTTACAAATAATGAGTGGTTTGCAACAATTTCCCGGTACATGATTTTTATCATGCTTCTGCTTTCTATGCCAAAGCACATGACTAAAGAAATGAGCGATATCTGTATACTCTTCTTGATCTATATATTTTCGTATGTTCTTGGGCAGAATATTCTGATATTCGGGCGTCTATCCAACGGTTTTTCATTCGCGTGGTTTCCAATAATCCATTACATTAACAGCCATAAAGCAAAATATACCAAGATTGTTCTAGCTATTTTGCTTTGTTGGGCATTGGTTTATTTTTTCTTTTCTCTTAAAAACGGTATGAACGGGGTACTCCCTTATCGTTCAATAATCCAGCGCTGATGAATATTTGTATTATCACAAACGGCGTCCTCCCGGTTCCCGCTGTAAATGGCGGTGCGGTGGAAAACCTTGTACAGGCGATTCTTGACCGGAATGAAGAACGCAAACGGCTGACTATAACCGTTCTGTCGGTGTTTACCAAGACCGCTGTTCTGTCTGCCAAAGAATACCAGTATACACGTTTCGTCTTTGTCAAAACGCCGGGTTTTGTTCGATTTCTCGACAGGACGCTCTTTTGGGTGGCGAACCGTGTGCTCAAAAAACAAAACGCCTTTAACTTTCGATATATTTTCCGGCGTTTCTATTTTATTTACCGGTGTTATCAATGTCTTGTGAAAACAGATTTTGACAAGGTAATTCTCGAAAACCATCATTCGCTTTTTTTGTTATTGAAGAGCAAAAAACTGTACGGAAAGATAGAACATAAACTCTACTATCACGCCCATAATCAGCCGTATCACGATGTTTTGTGCAGAACAGAAATCATAAACTGTAGAAATTATATTGTTGTAAGCAAATATATAAAACAGAAATATCTTGAGCGGTATGCCAATACCCGCGCTCATTATTTTATTCTGAAAAATGCTGTTAATACGTCTCTATTTGGAAGGGAAATGTCCCGTGAAGCATATATTATGGAACGGAATAAATACCACCTTACACAGAATGATATTGTTGTTTTGTTTACCGGCAGGATTACTGAAGAAAAAGGAATATTGAAACTGGCGGAGGCATTTTTACACATAGACAATCCTCTGGTTAAATTAATCATCGCCGGCAGCAGTTTTTTTGACACGGACATTAAAACACCTTTCCAAACACAGTTATACAAGATATTAACCCCCTGCATAAACCGTGTGATTTTTACTGGATACTTGAAATACAGCGAAATATGGAAACTTTATACGATTGCAGATATTGGATGTTTCCCTTCCCTCGCAAATGAAGCGGCTCCTCTTACCGGAATTGAGGCAATGGCGGCGGGCCTGCCCTTTATCACCACGAATTCCGGTGGCATACCGGAATACGCAAAGCCGGACTGCGCCTTTATTCTGGAACGGGACGCCGATTTAAGCGCGAATATAAAACAGGCTATTGAAACATTGGCCCGCGATTCAAATCTCAGGAAAGCAATGGGCGAAAAAGGCAGGGAAATAAGCGCGGAATATAACCTGGATAACTATTACCGGAATTTTGTCGATATTGTGTCCTGGTAGGTTGTTCAGACTAAACACAGTAATATGAGCAATTACAAGGTGATAAAGAAAACCACAGAGGGCACGGAGTATCACGGAGTTTTTGTTACAAATACGGTTTTTCTCCGTGTACTCCGTGGTTATTCTTCTTCGGAATTATCCAGTTTTTTAGTCTTGACAGCCTACTAGGGGCAGGCAGGATTACAAGTATTTGCCCCGCGGACCTAGACCTGAAAAACCCTATGAATACTTAACGTATTTCGGGTTTTTCGGGCAAGAGTATGCGGGGCAAAGACGCAGTAAGACTGCCGTGCATGAGTTGTTGAACAGGTCTAATGTAAATTTGCTTGACAAACCGTGTTCTATATGATAAATTTGCACGTATAGGAGATGGATTTATGGAAACATTACGGAAAATTATTGACAGCAAAGCGTTGGAAACATTATTTCCTTTGCCAAAATCGTTCCAAAACAGGGACATAGAAATAATCATCTTGCCGGTTAATGAAAAAAGAGAGAAACCTCATGTAACCAGACAAATGATCGACGAAATGCTGCCGGGGTCCATTACACAGTCGTTGATAGGCGCTATTCCATCCTCTAATATTTCGCTTGACGATATTCG
>JAIRLY010000310.1 GCA_031259075.1 Dysgonamonadaceae bacterium
TTTTCTACCAACATGCTGTCCCTGACGGGACAGAAGAATGAAATGTATCCCATGACCGCCAAGCCTCAACGGGGCGTAAACATTTGGATGGCAGGCTTTCAGCCTGCTTTGAAATGAAAGGGTGTTCTTTTCCGATGGGTGCTGCCTATCGCTATTGATTATCGCCCCTGCGGGGCTTCGCTCCATTTCACATTTTCTATTTTTCATTCTTAACTCTTAGTTTTTACGATTTTAAATTGTTCAACCCACTTCGGGGTTGAAAGCGTCGTTGCTTTTTGTTTGTCCCCCAATCGCTTCGCTTCATTGGGGGTTATTTATCTTGAAGACCTTCGGTCTTCCTTTCTCTGTTCTCTATTTTCCATTCTTAACCCTTAACTTTTAGTGAGGATGCCTCACTGCTCCGAAGCACGAAAGCACGAAAGCACGAAAGCACGAAAGCGCGAAAGCACGAAAGCACGAAAGGCTTTCAGCCTTAACCTGAGGGCTAGGGGATTCTTCGCGGCGAGAAAGGCGCTTCCGTTCTTAACTTTTAGTTTTTAGTTCTTAACTCATAACTCTTAGTTCTTAGTTCGCTCCCAAGTCCCGAAGAGAAGCGGTTTAAAAATACGAAGCGTGGGACTTTTACTTTATCTGCTATTGAGGCCTTAGACTGCCCATGTTTACAAATAAGTTATACCCACGCATCCAACGTGAGCGTTTACCAACTTATTCTTGTAAACATTGAAGTTGTCTAAGTTCCAATAGCAAGAATATAAGCTAACGCTTTCTTAATTATTTAAATGTATGAAAAATAATATCTGTTTCTTTCTGAAAATTTGATAAATTTTGTTTAAAAACCGCGTAAAATTAGTGAGATTTTTTGAAATAAAAAAATAAAAATTAGGATTTTTTCTTGAATGTAGATCCAACAAGATGAATTCTATGTTTCCAACCAAATTATCTCACGACAAATTGAAATGTCCCCAAGATACCGGCTATTTGCATGAACCGTAAGAGTAAGGATGATTGATTATAAAGTGATTAGATTCACCAGATCAATAAATTCTTCAACAGAAAGCTGTTCCGGTCGCTTATTAAAAACAGGGAGATTCAATAATTCATTCTCTTTTCCCAACAGTGATTTCAATGAATTTCTCATGGTTTTTCGCCGTTGATTGAAAGCCGTTTTGACTACGGTTTTAAACAATGTTTCGTCACAACCCAATTGTGCTCTGGAATTACGGGTAATTCGAATTACCGCCGATTTTACTTTTGGCGGCGGATCGAAAGCGTCCGGTTCGACTGTAAAAAGATATTCAACATTGTACCATGCTGTCAGTAAAACCGTGATGACGCCCTGCGTTTTTTTTCCCGGTTTGGAAGCCAATCGTTCGGCGACTTCCTTTTGAAGCATTCCCGTACAACAGGGGATTTGGTCTTTGTAATCCAATACTTTGAAAAAAATTTGACTGGAAATGTTATATGGATAATTGCCGATTACACAGAACGGTCCGGAGAATAGGCTATTCAAATCCAATTTCAAAAAATCCGCTTTGACGATTTGTTCCTGTAAATCGGGATAATGTTTTTTCAAGTATGCTATCGATTCCGTATCTATTTCTACAACGGTCAAATTCCGTTTGTCTTCCCTGAGAAATTGAGTAAGAACACCTGTTCCGGGTCCAACTTCCAGAACCGGAAAATCCGGATAACCGGAAATTGTATTCGCTATTTTTCGGGCGATAGACAAATCTTTCAAAAAGTGTTGTCCTAATGTTTTTTTTGGACGTATTACTCTGCGATATTGCATTTTGCCAATTTATTGATTGTATATTTCAACGGTTTCTTTTTTTTCTTTTCCAAAAGACAAATCTCAGTAGCGAGAGAAAAGCGGCGATTCCTCCTAAAATGTAAGAAAGAGCAGTTGTAAGACCGAGAAAACCTTCCTTTTGTGCGAAAACAAATGTGGAACAAACTAAAGTCATAAACAGCGCCGGAACAAGCGTAAAGATATACGGCTTCTTTTTTAGAGACAAATATACTGTGATGGACCAAAGTGTAAATACAGCCAGCGTTTGATTGGCCCATGCAAAATATCTCCAAATCGTTTCAAAACCGCCTGAATCGTATAAACTGTATAATAAAATGAAAAAAGCGGCTACAAAAAGCGGAATAGCAATTGCTAATCTTTTCAGTACCGGTTTTTGGTCGAATTTCAGAAAATCGGCTATAATTAAGCGAGCCGATCGAAAAGCCGTGTCTCCGGTGCTAATCGGCGCAAAAATTACTCCTAAGACGACTAATATGGCGCCGAAAGTTCCCATCCAGTTTCGGGCAATGCTATTGACAATAACGGCGGCGTTGGCGCCGGTTTCGAAAAGACTTTTTCCTTCGTTTGTATCGAAAAAGAAATAAGAAGCGGCGGCAGCCCAAATCAATGCAACAATTCCTTCAAAAATCATAGCGCCGAAAAAAATCGGACGTCCGTATTTTTCGTTGGTCATGCAACGCGCCATTAATGGCGATTGAGTGGCATGAAATCCCGAAATGGCTCCACAAGCAATCGAAACAAACATCATCGGAAAAATGGGATTTGTGCCGGCCTGTGGATGTTTATTCCCTAATCCTTCCCATATCTCCGGCAATGCCGGCTGATAGATAAAAATAGACACCAAAATACCTAAAGCCATAAACAAGATGCAAAACCCGAAAAACGGATAAATATTCCCAATAATTTTGTCGATTGGTAACAAGGTGGCTAACAAATAATAAAGGATGATAATTCCAATCCAAAAAGAAGTGGAGAGGTAATCGGGAGTAAGATTTGCCAGTAATCCGGCAGGCCCGATGATAAATACAACTCCAACTAAAATCATCAATGCGACCATAAAAATACGCATAAATTGTTTGACGCCGTTCCCTAAATATTTTCCGTGAATTTCCGGCAAACTGGCGCCGTTCATACGCAACGAAATCATTCCTGAAATATAGTCGTGAACCGCACCGGCAAATATGGATCCGAATACAATCCATAAATAAGACGATGTTCCGAATTTAGCTCCCATTATCGCTCCGAAAATAGGCCCTAAACCGGCAATGTTCAGGAATTGGATCATAAAAATCCGCCAAGGCTTCATCGGAATGTAATCGATCCCGTCTTGTTTGGAAAAAGCCGGCGTTTGACGATTTGTTTCTGTGCCGAAGATTTTTTCCGTTATTTTTCCGTAAATAAAATATCCGGCAATTAACAAGCAAAGCGCTATTATAAATGTAATCATGGTATAACTGTTTTTTTCAGGAGACAAAGTTAAGAAAGTTGTTGGAAAAAAATGCGAAAAAAATTTATTTCCTGACGACTCCTTAGCCGAGATTTTCACAAATATTAATTTTTGTTTTTTCGTCCTATTTATATCATCAACCGGTATTTTCCTTTTATCATAGGGCGCTCCCGCCGTCGGGAATAACAACAAACGATGCGCATAATGGCGTGTTTTGGAAAAAAAACAGGAAGAAAAAGAAAACTTTCCCTTTTTCTTCCTACTCCTTTTTAACACAGAATGAAAACTTTTATTTTACTAACACTTTAACCGGTTGAGTTGTTCCTACTTTCACTATATATACTCCTTGTTTTAAGGAAATCATATTGTAATTGGCAACGGTTTGATTTACCAAACGTCCATCAATCCCGTAAATAGTAACTTTATCATTGGTGTTTACGAATATACCTCCTTCGACATTGTGAACGGGAGAAATCGTATTGACAGAAACAGGAATGATACCCGTTTTTTTAGAGATTAAAGTTATATTGTCAAGATAATAGGCAACCGAATTATCATTCACTCCGATAGCTAAAACAAATGATGTTAAATCTTTATTTGCATCGGTAATTACGGTAGTTTCTCCTTTGCTTCCTTCTTTTGCGGATTCGCCGCCGTCGGCGTCCTTAGTCACGCCTGTATTAAGATTGATGGAAACGCTACCCCATTGGCCGCCACCGGATACTTTTTTGTATATCCCATTTCCCCAAAGAGAAGAATCGCCGATTTTAATCAATAATTCTTTGTATTCGGCGCTTTCCGTATATACTTTAAAAGAGATTGTTTCAAGATCAGCGAGCGTTTGTCCTTCAGGAAGAACTACGTTTCCGATTGTAATCACTTGGTCGTAATTGGTATTTTGATAGGAAAGCGATTTTTCATTTTCATTGACAGGGTCTGCTACTACTTCGGCTGTTGTTTCTTCGCTTGCCGGATAAGTAGCGCCGATTTCGTCGGCTTCAAAATCGAAAACAATATCATCACTTGGTTGTAGTTCTTCAACTTCCCTAACAGATATGCCGGTGCGTGTTGCAGCTCCCCATACATTTACAACGAAACCGATGCGGTTGTATTGATCAACGATATAGTTTTCGTTGACGGTACAATCTGTCCCAAAGGTTTTCTCTGATGCTGTTTTCAAGGCTTCCAAATCATCCGGACTGATACTTGCAAGCGCTTTTATTTCTCCTACTGTAAATTCGTACGAATTTAGGGATCCTTCCTCAGAAACGGCTTGAGCCGATAATGTTATCTGAAAATCAGTGTTGTCTTTTGCATAAGCAATGTCTGTGATTTTTCCAATACCCCATCCTACATCTGTATTTTCAGCGTTAGTAACGGTTATGTTGATAGTAACTACAGCGTTGTCCGAAAAACCGGCAAGTTGCGATAATTCAACATTTCCGTATTCATCAAATGTAATAGACGTTTGTGCAAAGGAAATCAAATATACTAATAAAGTACAAATAATAAGTAATGTTTTTTTCATGATTATAAAAATGTTAATGTATATAAATAAAAATATTTAAGAAAACATCGCAAATATATGCACTTTCTTTAGTTTAACAATGTTTCTATTTGTGAAAATATATAAGATTAATAACAAAAATTATCAGGAATGAAACATATATCAGATATCTTGGATAATTGGGCGTTATATAGCCGAATTTAGGTTAAATTAACCGGTATAATCCACCCGGCATACACCGTACGATTCCTTTCATTTCCAGTTCAAATAATAAAGAAGCCAGTTTGCTGACAGGCATATTCAAATCAATACACATCGTGTTTAACTGCATGTTTTCGGTTTTGGAAAGCAAGTTGACCACAATTTGTTCTTCGGAAGTTAATTCGACAAAAAGATTTTTTTGAACAATCTGTTTTTTATTTTCTCTTTCTTTATTCCAGCACATTTCGCGGAAAACATCTTCCGCAGAAGTAATTAAAGCGGCTTTCTTATGTTTAATCAAAGCGTTACAACCGGAAGAATAAATGTCTGTTATTTTACCCGGAACAGCAAAAACATCTTTGTTATACGAATCGGCAATATTGGCCGTAATTAGAGCGCCTCCTTTTTCCGCCGATTCAATCACAATGGTACAATCGGAAATACCGGCGATAATGCGGTTTCGTTTAACAAAATTTTGCCGGTCGGGATTTGTTTCACTCATAAAATCGGTCAATAATCCCCCCTGTTCCAACATATCAATTGCAACATTCCGGTGAACGTAAGGATAAATCCGGTCCAGTCCATGCGCCAAAACACCTGCAGTCGGGAGATTGTTTTTCAAAGCAGCTTTATGAGAATAAATATCAATACCATAAGCTAATCCACTAACAATGAGTAAATCAGGATATGCGATTGCAAAGTCGTGAAGCAATTTTTCCGTGACTTCTTTACCGTAACTGCTTGCGTTCCGCGTTCCGACAACACTGACAATTTTATCTGTATTTAAATCGGCGTTTCCACGAAAATAGAGAAGAACCGGAGCGTCGACACATTCCCTAAATCGTTGCGGATAGTTGTCGTTTTTGATAAAAAGCGGTATGATTTTATTTTTCTCAATGAATAAAATTTCTTTCTCTGCTCTTTGCAGGATTTCCGGATGATGGATTTCGGCAATTATTTTACGTGAAATACCCGGAATACGTTCTAAAAAACGCCCTTTTTCTTTAAATAAAAGCGATACATCTCCCATTGTTTCAATCACTTGTTTGGCTATAATATTACCAATTCCCTTTACAAGCGTAATTCCAATTTGGTATAATAAGTCTTGGTGCATGATTAGTTAGTTATGAATTTATGAGTTTGGATTTGAATATTTCTTTAATAACTCATAACTTTTACAAGTATTCGGTCATTAAATTGTCGTAATAATCGCCTCTTGATAATATACCATTCACTATAACCGCTATTTCGATCGTGGCTTTGCAGCATAAAGCGCCGTCGTTTTTGCGGTTAATCGTTTGATAAAAGATTATTTTGATTCCTTTTCTTTCCACCGTCAATGATGAAACAAAAAGGTCGTTGCCTATTAAAGGTGTTTTATAGTGGAGGTCGGCCCGGGATACAACCGGATCAACGCCTAATGCATGTGATTCTTTGAAAGAAGAGCCAAGACTTGTCATAAATTCATGTCGTGTAACTTCAAAATAATGCAAATAATTGGCATTGTTTACAATTCCCTGTGCATCACATTCATAATCACGCACTTTCATTTCAAATTCAAAAATCTTTTTATTCATTTTTACTTAAATTTTTCGGCATATTCGGAAGGACTTGCGCCGTACTGTTCTCGAAAGCATTTCCGAAAGTAAGCAAAATCCCTGAAACCGACCTGATAAATGATTTCCGATACATTCACTTTGTTTTGTTCCAACAATTGGGCGGCTCGTTTGATCCGGATGTTTCGTATAAATTCTTTTACGGTCATGTTTGTGAGCGCTTCTAATTTCCGGTAGAGTTGCATCCGGCTGACTCCTACGTCGGAAGCAAAAGTTTCTATATCGTAATCTACATTGTTTATATTTTGTTCGACAATATCCACTGCTTTTTTCAAGAATTTTTCATCCGGCGAAATCAGCGTTATCGGCGAAGGTTGCATGAGAAAATCATTTTTGTATTTATCGCGCAAGGCGTCGCGCAAAGACAAAAGATTATCCACTTTTAATTTCAGAATATTTATGTCGAAAGGTTTTGTAATGTAATCGTCGGCGCCGGCTCTAAGCGATTCTTTTTCAGATTCTTTGGAAGTTACAGCTGTCACGAGGATAAAAGGGATATGCGAGGTTCGTTCGTCTTTTTTAATTTTTTTACAAAAGACGTCTCCGTTCATCATCGGCATCAACAAATCCGAAATAATAATGTCCGGAACATATTTGACTGCTTGCTCGTAAGCTTCTTTTCCATTTTCAGCTTCCACTATTTTGTATTCCGATCGAAAATTAGAAGCGGTATATTCCCTTACGTCTTTATTATCTTCGGCTATTAGAATGATTTTTTGTTTTTTGTCGGACAGAGCGGTGTCTTCCGTTTTTTCTATCGTGTCTTCTCTTTTTTTCACGTCCGTATCAAAGAGTAAAGGGATGCGTACAGTGAAAGAAGTTCCTTTCGTTTCTTCGCTCTCTACGTCGATCTCGCCATCCATCAATTTTACAAATTCACGGGTGATGGATAAGCCGATTCCGGAGCCGCGTACATTTTTTTCGTTGCTGCCCTGCTCGAAGCGTTCAAATATCTTTGTCAGGCTTTTTTGTGGGATACCAATTCCCGTATCTTTTACTGTAATGGCGTAAAAAGACCGGTTTTCGTTATTTTCAGGAGTATTTTCAACTAAGGTAAATGCGACGTTGACTGTTCCGGGCGGATTGGTGAACTTCAGCGCATTGGATAATAAATTGTTGACGATTTTTTGTATTTTATCGTTGTCAAACCATGTAAGTAAATAATTTTTATTGGAAGTAAATGATAATTGAAGTCCTTTTTCCACAGCCATGCTCTGAAAAGATTCGACAATTGCTTGAACAAATAAAACGATATCCGATTTCTCATAATACACGTTTTGTTTTCCGGCTTCCAATTTCCGGAAATCCAATAATTGATTGATTAATTTTAATAATTGGTCGGCATTTTGTTTTACTAATTGCAGTTTGTTTTTTGAATCAATGTCAATGTTTCCCTGTTCCATCACCTGTTCTAAAGGTCCGAGAATAAGGGTTAAGGGCGTCCGTATTTCATGAGATATATTGGTGAAAAAGCGTAATTTCATGGTTTCTATTTCGTGTAATTTCCGCGCCTTTGTTTTTTCAAAAACCAATTCATTGTTCAGTTTTGCACGGTGAAGGTAAAACATTGCCAGATAAATCACAAACAGGCTGATTGCAGCGGCTGCGATCAACCGGAACCACCAAGTGTTCCAAAAAGGCGGATGAATAATTACTTCCAGATGCGCTTCTTTGGGATTCCTGATTTTATTGGAATTAAAGACTTTTACTCGAAACAGGTATTTTCCGGAATTTAAATTGGTGTAGGTAGCCGAATGAGTTGTTCCCGACAGAATCCAATCTTTGTCAAATCCTTCCAAAATGTAAGCGTATTCATTTTTTTGGGAGTTGGCAAAAGAAAGGGCTGCAAATTCAATGGAAAAAACATTTTGTTTGCTTGTCAATTCAATTCGTTTTAACACATTGATGCTTTTGTCAATGAAAGTTCCGATTTCTACCGGGCGATTAAATATTTTCAGGCCGGTAAAAACAATCGGAGCGATAAAGTGATTTTTTCGTATTTCTTCCGGATTAAAAATATTGATGCCGTTAATTCCGCCATATATCAACCGTTCGCTTTGGGCGGCGGCAGCTCCGTAATTGAACTGATTGTCTTGTAGGCCATCGCTCACATCGAAATTGGTAAATTCTTTGGTTGTTTCATCAAACCGCGACAGCCCGTTGGATGTACTCAACCATACATAGCCGGATTCGTCGCGTTGAACGGACTGAACATTATTGTTGCACAATCCGTCGGATTCGGTAAAGTATTTCAACGTTCCGTTTTCTTTTTCGAATAAAGCTAAACCGTGTCCTCGGGTAGCTAACCAAAATTGATTGTTTTCAGTTGCAATAAAGTCGCGTGTTCGTTCATTGTATTTTCGAACGGTATTCATCGCCGGATTGTAAATAAACAAATCGTCGCCGCCGAACCATAAATCGCCGGACGGGTCTTCTTTAATCCAATAGCAAACTTGATTAGGGAAAAAATCATTTCGCTGAGTAAACGTTTTCGTTTTACTGTTATATAAAGATACGCCTTTATTGGTTGCTACCCAGATATTTTCTTTGCTGTCTTTGAATAAATGCCAAACAGCGTCGTCTTTTAAAGAGTTCGCGTCGTCTTTTTTGTTTCTTAAAGTGGATTTTACGCGGTAGGTATTTGCATCTACAATCGTAATTCCGCCTTGATACGTTCCGATTAATATTTCGTTTTCTTCTTTCACGAAAGATTTTACACAATCGCCGGATAATCCGTTTTTGGTTGTTAAATACCGGAAGCGATGGGTCAAAGTATTATAGATATTTACGCCTCCGCTTTCGGTTCCTATTAATAAGTCAGTTTTGTTGAAATAGAAACTGTAAATTTCCGCATTATTCAGAAAACGGTTATCATTTTTAGACGCTTTGATATGAATAAAAGATTGTTTATCAATGTTCCGATAGTTGACTCCTCCGCGTGTGCCAATCCATAAATCGCCTTTGGAATCGACACACAGACTCAAAACGGAATTGAGAGATAAGCTCAACCCTTCGTCTTCGTCTCTTAAAAAAGAATTAAGCATTTGCGTTTTTTTGTCGTAAGAAACCAATCCTCCCCGCGTACCGAACCACATTATTCCCTGCTTGTCTTCTTGAATAGTTCGTACTGTTTCCGAACGGGCAAAGTCAATCCACGGATCAAATTTTTTAATTATTCCGGAATTAACGTTGGCGGTATAAACTCCCGAATTGTAAGTGCCGATCCATAGAATATTGTCGCTATCGAAGAAAAACGAATGGATTTCATCTTGAGGAATAGCCGTTTCCGGCAAAAGTTTTTGTTCTCCTTTATCAATGGAAAAATCGTAAACAAACAATCCGGACAACGTGCCGATCCATAGATTGTTTTTCTTGTCGAAATATATTTTGGTCACTTCGGGGTTGCCGGCTTCTTGAATGGCTTTTATCGGAAGCAGTTCCAGTTGATTGTTTTCATTCAGAAATGCGACGCCTTTGTTCGTTCCGAGAAACAGGCGATTGTTCCGGTTTGTCGTTATACAATTGACCGAAAAGATACTATCTATCTTCGAGTCTTTAAACAAATAGTGAGAGAATGTTTCTTTGTATCGGTTGAAAAGATTTAGTCCGCCTCTTTCGGTTCCTATCCAAATCCGGTTCTCCCGGTCTTCAAAAATACAACGAACCAATTCGCCCCTTAAGGTTCCGAACCCGTCCACGTCACTTTTGTAAATTGTAAATTGATACCCATCGTACCGGTTTAAACCCAAACTTGTACCCATCCACATCCATCCGGCTTCTTCTTGAAAGATACACAGGACATGATTGCTGGACAGACCGTTGTCTTGCGTGATCTTATCGAAACGGGAAATCGGAGGATATTCCGCCCTGCTATCAACGGAAATAAAGATTAAAAACAGAGCAATGTAAAAAATGTGTTTTTTCAATGTAAATTCGATTTGTTAAAAATATATCTATGTATGCTTCATTCGATCGTATTCTCAATAAGTAATACTTTCGTAATCTATTCCATTTTTTGCAAAATTACTCTTTTATTTGAAATAATGCAAATACTGTTTCGGGATATTCCACATTCTCCAAAAGGGAAGACTTTCGAGAATGTCGTCGGAAAAAGTAAAATGCAGAAGAAAGCGCTCGCTTTTCTCCCTTCTTAACCTTAATGCGACAATCCGGAATAAACCCTTTTTTATTCCCCACACTTGTATATCTGAAGATTTTGATGTAAGTTTGCGAAAGCTTTAGAAGTTGTCCAAGATGATTGATCATAATATATTTCAA
>JAIRLY010000321.1 GCA_031259075.1 Dysgonamonadaceae bacterium
CTCCTTTTCAACTGTTTTCGTTTCGTAACCTGATAAATTTTCTGCTTGGTTTCAGTTGGGCGGGAATATCTTTATCGGGAAATGTTGGAAGCGAAGCGATTATCGTTGTTTTATCGACGATTGGCGGACTGTTATTAGTCACGGTTGTCATGCTCATCTTTTACTATATGAGCAAACTTGGCGAAGACGGAAACATTTATTCCAAAGATGCAATTGGCAGGACAGCAGTAGTTTATGTCCCGATATCAGAGAAACGGTCGCGTGCAGGGAAAGTACAACTGTCTATCAACGGCGCCACTTGTGAATTTGACGCTTTGACCGACGGCGATTCTCTCAAAACCGGAGAACCTGTTGTTGTTAAATCCGTCATCAACGACAATCTGCTTTTAGTCAGTAGAGTTTGATGATTAATTTTCAGGAAGGTTATGTCTTGCTGATTGACAAACCTTACGCATGGACGTCCACAGACGTTGTCCGTAAAGTGAAAATATTGTTACGGAACAGGGCAGGTATCAAAAAGATAAAAGTCGGTCATGCAGGAACTTTAGATCCTCTTGCCACAGGTTTGTTGATTGTATGTACTGGAAAAGCCACTAAAAATATCGAAAGTATTCAAAGTGGTGAAAAGGAATATATTGCCGAAATATGTCTTGGCGCTACAACACCGTCGTTCGATCTCGAAACCGAAATCGACAGTCGATATCCGGTCGAACATATTAACGAAAGTTTGATAAAATCCGTCTTTCCTGCGTTTTTCGGAAAACAGGAACAGATTCCGCCTTTGTTTTCGGCGAAACTGATTGACGGTAAACGCGCTTACGAATACGCAAGGACAGGAAAAGCGCCGGAAATGAAACCTGCCAATATCGAAATCTACAGTCTGGAACTGCTCGATTACACCGCTCCGATTGCAAGAATCAAAATCAATTGCAGCAAAGGTACGTACATTCGTTCTTTTGCACGCGACTTAGGTATCGCACTCCAAAGCGGAGGACATCTCAGCAAACTCCGGCGTACCAAATCGGGCGAATATGACGTAAATAACGCTTTGACTGTTAAAGACGTGGAGTTTTTAATTGAAAATTGAAGATTGCTGTTTTTAAAGATGTAATATTCCCATAACCGCATATCGCTGACATGTGGAATACCGGATATACTTACACTGCAACAATGCCCGTCGCCCTAAACAACTCTCCACCCGACAGTTACCTGGAAGGGATAATCATTCTTTTTCCATTTCGGAACGGACATTTTCGTTTTCGAGAGCCGCATGCAAACGTTGTAAGACAGAACGATAACTTTCAGGAAAATCTTCTTCATTCACATCTATAACATAACCGTTTTCCCGTTTGAAGAGGCTCATCAATCGTTCGATCTCGCTGGAATTCTGCTCGATATAACATATCTGAAAAATCCACTTTATATCATTCAGATCCGGCATAAGATCCAAGAGTGGGGCGCTGGGCAAAGTTGTATTACTGATGACGTCTTCTATAACGTAACTCGATACAAGTAACGGACTTTCGGGAGCATCAATACCATCTTCTATAATCATAATAGTATATATAGGCCAAGTTTTTGTGTAACTGCCTGGTCGTCGACAGCGGTGGCGGTCGCGGAAACGCAGAATATCCGAATTAAATTTGGACTTTTTCACTTCTATCACAACATTTTTCTCACTGCCGTCATCATCGACTATATTAGCATTGGAATACAACCAATATACAGGATCTTGCTCTTCTAACTGCTTCCCTTCGCAGTTACGAAAATTGCAGTAAAAACTGTTCTTGTCCAATGTCAGCACTTCTTTTTTAATGGCTGCCGAAACAAAAGATTTTAACACTTTTTCGTCTTCCAACATAAAGTCGAAGACTGAATCATAAACTGGATTTGCTATTTGCATACTCGTAAATAAAAAAAAGCAGGTTGCCCGAAAAAAAGAATCTTAATTTCAAACAACCTGCCATCCAATATATTAACAAAACAAAAATTTATAAAAATCGACTATTTTAATTTACCGGAATATCCTTGTTCACGTTTTTACTGCCAATCAGAGCGTAATACAACAGATAAACCAGACCTGCGAAGATTACCCAATAGCTGGTCAAATAGCCGGCAATATCAGCAATCCAACCTTGCAGAGCGGGAAGAATACCGCCGCCGCACACCAACACCATGAATATTCCCGAAGCGGCAGTCAGATATTTGCCGAGACCTTCGACCGCAAGATTGAAAATGCTACCCCACATAATAGAGGTACAAAAACCTATCAGTACTAAAAATGCCGCATTGACAGGCACATCGAGGAAACCGAACGAAGTAACTCCCTCTATACTTTTCAATACCGGCAAAGATACTTCTGTCCTGCTCGACGAAAAGATAGCACAAAGCACAAGTATCAAACCTATGCTTGATGTTATGGTAAGCATCACTTTGCTGGATATTTTTCCTCCGACGGAAGCGCCTATTAAGCGTCCTACCAGCATCAACAACCAGTAAGTACCGGCTACAAATCCCGCCGTAGTAGTATTCAGGGGATGCGGTATATTCGGGTCAACGAGAAAAAGATTCAAGATGCCGGGAGTACCGACTTCAACGCCCACGTACACAAAAATACCAATAGCACCCAAAATAAAATGACGGAATTTCAACGCTCCGGACATCAGTTTACCAAGTGGTTCGGATGATTGCTCGGCATGAGGTTCCGGTATTTTCACCAGCCACATAACTACGAAAACGATTGCAAATACGCCCATTGCCGCATACATGAAAGGAAATATGTCCGTTATGTTGGCTTTAGCCGCATCGCCAATCAACATTCCTACAATAATAGGAGTGAGTGTTGCCATTACGGAATTGAAAGAACCTCCAACCTGAATCAGTTGATTTCCTTT
>JAIRLY010000411.1 GCA_031259075.1 Dysgonamonadaceae bacterium
TCCCTTTTTCTCGTCCCCGTAACACATCCTCACAGCGCTTCAGATAAGCAAAGCCCGAAGGAAATAGTTCTCTTAATTCGTTTTCAGTATATAATACAGCTTCATTATTGCTTAACTTATAGGGGAATATAACAAACCGGTTTGTTTTGATGGTTTCGTAGCGATGAACATCCTCTCCTTTCAATAACGGCTTAACTAATCTACGTTCGATTCTAACCGTTTCTTCTATTTGTTTAGAATAGCCGCTTATGTATTCGCTATCAGCTGTACAATCATACAAGAAATATACATTATCTTTGCTTGTCGCTATTCCTTGAAATATTTTCTCGAATATATCACTCATCCTGCGCGGTTGTTTGTTCAATTTATCCAAAATAGACATTATTGTGCCATTTGATAAAGTCCATGTATTTTCTGTCAAGGTAGATGATGGTATTTGATGAAAGTTATTATTCGTAATCGTATTCAGAAAAAAACTTAATTCTTCATTTGTCTTGAAATCTTTATCCAATTCAAAGTATAAAAGATTTTCGCTTTTCTTTTGAAACCATTGTAATCCTGTGTAGGTAGAAGCATCAAACACTTGGAATGAGCCAAAATTGATAATTTTAGAAATAGCCCGACTTGTACTGATTACAGAACGCAACCCTTTTCCGAAAGTTGCATTTGTCCATTTAACAGGCATGATGAAATTGATTATACCGGATTCTTTGATTAATGATAAAGATTTTTCAACAAAGAAAGCGTATATATCATACGAGCCAGTTGCAGATTTATAGAGTTCTTCATATTTGTCAGCTAATTTGGGATATGAATCTCTGATAGTTTGAACACGCATATACGGCGGATTTCCAATCATTACATCAAAACCGATAAAATTGCCGTTATCGTCTAATACTTCGGGAAACTCGAAACTCCATTCAAAAGCGTTTGAATAATATGTTTTTATCTTTTGTTTATACTTTTCGCGTAAAGCGTCTGTTTTTGCCTGTAACAGTTCGAGTTGCTTGTTCCATACGTCATTATCTTCATCGAAGCGTATAGACATAAAATGAGCGGTAGATTTAGCTTCCGCCTCTTTCCATTTCCGGTAATCTATGTCAGTGGGATTATTGATTTGACTGAAAGTTGCTTTAATCTGTGCAATGTTTTCGCTCGTCAGTTTTTTTGTAGCTTTATCATTCGTACACTTATACAGAATGACTTGAGCTTTGTAGTCTTGTGTCGCTTTTTGCAGTTTTTGCTGTGTTATTGAAGGCAAGGCTGCATAATTCCCCTGCAAATCAAACCGGTTAATCAATGAATTGCCGCATTTGATATTGATGTCGATATTCGGCAAAGTTTCCAACCTCACCCCCTGCCCCTCTCTAAAATGGAGAGGGGAGATGTAATAAGTATGTTTCAGCAGTTCAATCCATAATCGCAGCCGACATATTTTCGCCGAATTGGGATTTATATCCACACCGAACAGACAATTTTCAATTATTATCTGTTTTTCATGGAAAAATGTTTCCTGTATCCGTTGGCTTTCCACATTTTTCGGATTGTACGCAAAATAATTACCCTCGTTATCGGTAATAATCAACTCATCGTTTTCGACGGTTACACGATAATCTTTCAATTTCTTTCCGTTTTTATCGCTCAAAATTCCCAATTCCGATTTCAGGTAAATCATTTCATTTAAAGCCGAAACAAGGAAATGACCGGAACCGACCGACGGGTCGCAAATGCGTATCAAGTTAAAAATCTCGTTAGCCTCGGTAATATTTTCGATTTTGTTATATAGCTCGTTGATAGTTTGGCAATTCCACTTTTTTGTTTCATTAAATCTTTGGATTACTGCTCTCGAAATGGTTTCTCTGCACATGTACATGGTGATAAACGAGGGCGTAAAAAAGGAGGCATCTTTATAACCGTTGATTTTTTCAAAAATTAGACCCAATACCGATGCCGAAATCAAGGTTTTGTTTTCTTCCTGAATCTCTTCCGAACCTTCACTGCTGAAATCGTAAGCGTCCAAAAATCGTAATAGATAATCTAATGGGCGCATCGTTTTGACAAGGGGAGTAATCTCCTTGTTATTATGGTTGTGTAATAACGATTTAGGATGTAATGCCATCTTGATATTATCCTGCAAACTGTCAATACAAATGGTTTTATCTTCTATTTCAGTTATTTCAAAAAGTGAACTGTTGAGGTAAGGTACATGCGTAAATTTGACTTTTATATTTGCTTGCCGCTCGTATTCTTTACGAGCCAGAACGGAGAAAAACAGGCTATCCAAATCGTCGTAATCAGTTAATTTTTCCGGCGATAAAAAAGCGTAATTTTTGTTTCCGTTGTGATATTTAACGATTTGCGATTCGAGCAGTTTCAAAAATAAAATCCGGTTAATCCATGTAATCGCCAAATCAAGGGCAACGCCGAATAACTGTTCCTCTTTTGTCATACCAAATTGTTCGACATTCAGGTTATCTAGTTTATTTTTAACGTCAATCCGCTCAATTGCATTTTCAATAATAGACCCGCTATCGCGCTCATTCTCTTTCTTACGGGCAATCAGTTTCTTGTTGTCTTGTTTTATCTCTTCCAATCCGATGATGTGCAAGAGTTCAGTGTAAAATTCTTTGTTCAACCGGTTGTTGTCGTTGGCGAAAGGCAATTTGAGCAGATGTACGGGCGACAAAAATTTGTACAGTGTAATCAGTTTCCGGTCATCCTCTTTGTCTGTGTTGCGAAGAATTTTCTCGTAATCGCGAATATCAAAATGAGTATAAGGCATTTCTGTTTGGAGTTTTTGTATTTCGGGCGATGCGATTTCTTTGTAGAAAAAATCAGTGCTTGTTCCAGATAATTTACCTGCCTGAAACTGTTCAAAACGATTGAGTAAGGTTTTGTTCAGGTAAAACAATTTCTCAAAATCCTGTGCATCAAATACAAACCACTCGTAGATATTGGTAATTATCAGGTAGCGAAGTTCAAAATTTTTTCCGGTCTTTCGTTCCCGCAGGTAATACAACACCAATTCTTGAAACGATTTAACATTCAGGTTATCATGGCTGACCATTTCCGCTTTATTTACAGGACTTTTCGCTTCAATCAACACACCGACGGAAGATGTCGTATCGTCCTCGTTATGAATGACTAAATCATTTTTTCCTTTGGTATTGATATAGTGTTTATCCTTGTAATATACGGAATTAAGAAAATCTTTAATCAGGTTTTTATGATATTCTTCGCTTTCCTTCAGGTTAATGCGATCAAGCAGGTCAATAAACTCTTTTTTGAAAAGGTCAATTTCTTTCCGTTCCGGCTTTTGCTTCAGGAAAGCGGGATTTAATGCTTGTTTTGTGGATTTTATGTTTGATGACATGATATATTTGTTGATATACAGTGCAAAACTACATGAAAATTCTGCGATTTCCAAGCGCGTACGAAATGAAAAACGTTTTTTACAGAGAAAAGGTACGAAAAGACAGGCAGTTAACCCAATAAAAAAGCAAGTATTTATGCTGTTTCTGTGATATTTTCGAATCTTTTTTTACGCCGTACTTTTTCCAGCGAAATACCCTCCACCATCAGCACCAAATCCCGCCATGAAAGATGATAACAGCGGCTTTCTTTGTCGAAAACAGGAAGAGAAAAACGCCCATTTTCCAGCCACTTATCCCAACTTTGCCCGTCAATAAGCGTAATTGTATCGTAATCAGTGGTATACGATAGTGGCATTTCGCCAATGGGGGACTACGGATTTTTTTCTCATACCGGGGTTCGACTGTTTAAATTGAAGGGTATTATATATTTGTGCGGCGTGCTGATTGGCGCGCGAAGGTTGGCGGATGCTCAGGCTGTCTTTGTTTTCGAGTTTCATGCGGGTGGTAATTTCAACGTCATGTTTCGTTAGTTGGTTTTTCAGTTCGCAGGTAATGACAGGCAAACCGTTGATAAACAGGCATAAATCGAGTGCAAGGTGGGTATTGTCGCGACTGTACTGCAATTGTCGCGTAACGCTGAAAATATTTTTGTCGAACAGTGCTTTTGCCGCAGGATTCTTTTCCGATGGCGTTTGGTAAAACATAATCAGGTTGGCGGGATAGATTTTTACGCCCTTGCGTAGCACGTCTATAATGCCGCGTTTGGCAATCTCGCCCTGCAAACGGTTGAGAAAAGCGGTGCGTTTCAGTTCATTGCCGTTCACGCCCAGCTGTTCCAACTGTTTGTGTTGAGTATCCGCCAAAAACCGAAACAGCCGCGTCGTATCAATAGCGTATTCGCGGTTGTAATCGTCGTTTGAGCCAAGTTCGTATCCGTTGTTATTAACCAAATAATCAACGATTAATGTTTCAAAGCCAGATTCTTTTGTGTTTGTTATAGCCATAATTAATTATTACCAAATAGTTTATAACTCCATTTAATCGCTCTTTCGATATTGTCATCCGAAAAGATTTGTCTTGCAAGTTTATCTTTCCAAGCAGGACTCTTTTTTTTTAAATCTTTTACGGAAAGCATCGTAACAAGCCGACTATTTTCCCTCAATTCAACGATTGCCATATCAACGGTTGTCAACAATTCCAACTCGTTTTTTCTATTTTTAATAAAACGAAATTGCTTAATCCATTCAAGCGGTTCATTACCATACCATTCCGTAAAATACTTCATTGCTTCCGGTGCATTTTTATCTGCAACAAACCCTTTGTATTGTCCTAAATATTCTTTAACATATTTCTTTTTTAGAGCAATAGGTCGAGCGGTTTTATATTTCAATTCCGGGTTATATGGTCCGGCAGCAAATTTATTATAATTTGCTGCAACACCTTCAATCTGCCGATGTAGCAGATAAGGAAATTTTTGGCAGTCGAAAGCGGTAAAAGGGTGTTGCTCTGTACCAAAAGCATTTACAAGAGCAGCGAGAATTACTGCGTCCTCATAGCCTTTACTGTGTGATTTACTTTGTTTTGGCACAATATCTATCACTTGCGCTTGAGTTACAACCGATTTAATTACTGATGTTGCAACACTATTCTGAACATCAACCTTTCCCGTTACAACATCATTTATCAATCGCGTTTTGTATTCGGTAAACAGAGAGATTTCGTCCTGCAATTTGGCGAGCAAATTATCTGCCTTGGAGCATTTCGCATCAAGTTTTTTTACGATTTGTTGCTGAATATTCTCGGCAGGAAGGGAAATTATTGTGTCATTCAAAATAGAACGAGTGATACTAAACACTTTTACTCCACTGACTTCTTTTTGTATTTGTTCTCTGTAGTAATCAGAATCAAATAAATATGCAACAAATCTACTATTCATTTTTTGTTTAGGGCGGGCAATAATTGTATGGTAACCAGCGAAAGTTGTTTTTGAACTATTCAGAAATGTAAAATTTCCCGAACCTGCGATATCTTCCGAAGTATCAGCGAAAACGAAATCTCCATTATTTAGTAATGATTGAGGGTTTGTTTCAAAATAATTTTCATCAACACATCGCAACCTGTGAGTTTCGGGATTTACTTCAAAACCATATTTTGAATGAATTTCGCCATAATTAACACATGGAATGCCTTCATCTTTCAAATCCGCTTTTGTTATATTCAATCCTTTACCAAGTGAAAACAAAGTTCTAAAACGCACGCCCTCTTCTATTTTTGTCCGCAGATTACGCTGATTTTCGCGGATTGAATATGCGTTAATATGCGTAATCTGCGGACAAAATTCCTCATTTATCGCCGCTCGTTTCCATTCTTTCAGCAACTCTATCCGCCTCCGCTTTGCCTCTATCAGACGGTCGATAGCGGAAACTTTGACGTCTAAAAAACGAACAATTTTGTTCTGCTCAATAAGTGAGGGTTTAATGGTTGATAACGAGAGAAAGATATATGGATATAGTCTTAACCTGCTCTCTACTACACCTGTTGAATATGCTTTAAAATAATTTGTAACTTCCAGCGTTCTGAATAAATAATGGAAAAACCAAGGATTACAATTGTCTGAAAATTTGAAAATAGCATATGCAGGACTTACTATTCCATCAAATTGAGAAATTCCTAAACTGCCGTTCCAGGCAAGCATAATATTCATTACGAGGTTGTCTTTCTTAACTTTTTTATAACCGATTAGAGATTCTGCTTCGTGCATTCCAACTTTATCGGTTTTGTTCTTCTTTTCAGTGACGCCTGTATATTGAGAAACGCTCAATAAATTTCCTTCGTCTTGTTCATTTAATTCAATTATCTCTGAACAAATATGTTTAATACGAGTAATATCCCACCCTTCCGGCACTTTTTGTAGCCACGGGATATTTGTTGTTTTATATTTTGGGTATGGATTCATTGTCGTTGAATTATGAATTAAGAATTTTCCAAAAGCCGTTTCTTTTGCCGTTTTTGCGTTCCAGCAAGCCCTTTTCTTGCAGGGCTGTTGTGAGCGTTTTGACGGTGCGTTCCGATTTCTTTATATGCAGGGCTATCTCTTTTTGTGTTGCTTTCGGATTTTCTTTTAAAAAATCCAACACAAAAAACTCTTCCAAAGTGCAATTCAAAGTGCAAATTTTGCTCTTTGAAACATCGTTATCGGAAGATATTGCACTTTGAAACTCGCCTCCGACCAGCATATAACGATTTTTGAGTTCATTTTTTTCGCCAAGCAAAAGATTTCCGAAAAACTTCATCAGGTATTCGGTGGTGGCTTTAATGTTGTTTTTCAAGTCGTTGTAGTTGGCACGGACAAGCGCATTGCGAAAATACCACGAATAAGCGGCAAAAAGTGTATTGTTTATCTCAAAGCCAAAACTTCGCAGATATTTAATGGCGAAAACCGCCGTAGTTCGCGTATTGCCTTCGCCAAAAGCGTGAATTTGCCAAAGTCCCGAAATAAATTTTGCGATATGTTGCACCGACTGCACTACGTCAAGTTGTCCGTAATCAAACTGTTTCTCCTGTGCAAAATCGTAGTCAAGCGTTTGACTAATCATCGAACAGTCGGGATAAAAAACAGATTTTCCGGTCAACACCCATTCGTTTTTGGTAATGTTGTAATCGCGGATTTTGCCTGCAAATTTGTAAATACCGGTAAAAAGTCGGCGGTGAATGTTTATGTATTCGAGCGGTGAAAACGAAAAAGTGTTGTTCGACAAAATTTCGGTAATGCGCGCCGAAACCTTGTCCGCCTCTTCTGTTCGCTCTGTTTCGGCGTTTTGACGGCTCGATTGCTGTTTGTAATAACTGTCAATGCGCTTTTTTACCTCGTCAATGGTTATATCGCCCTCAATATTTTCCCTCGCTGTTTGGAGCAGATATTCCGAAGGTTTCAGCCCGTCAACATCCTGCAAGCCAATTGCGGTTTGCCAGATTTGGGCTTTTTCTTTGCGAGAGGGTTCGCCCTGTCGGATATATTCGTCGAAGTTAGTCATACTTTCAGTCCCTCCTCAATTTCTTCGATGCTTGGCAATGCCGATTTGTAATTTTCGGGCAACAGTTTCGACAGTTGATATTCCGAAACGCCGATTGGTTGGCTGCTGCTTTCGAGCGAATATTCCACTTCGATATTGTCTTTTGTCTTACAGATAATCATTCCAATGGTTGGGTTGTCGCTCGGTTTTTTGCGTTGATGGTTGATTGCGGCGACATACATACCGAGTTTTCCTGCAAATTCAGCCTCAAACTTCGTGGCTTTCAGTTCGATTACTACATAGCAACGCAAGTCCAAATGATAGAACAGCAAATCAATAAACCGTTCCGATTCGCCGACTTTCACAGGCAATTGTCGTCCAACGTATGCAAATCCTTGCCCAAACTCAAGCAGAAATTTTGTGATGTTTTCGGTAAGTGCGTCTTCGAGTTCGCGCTCTTTGTAAGGCTCTGTAAGCGTAACAAAATCAAAATTGTAGGGGTCTTTGACGATTTCATTTGCGAGGTCGCTTTGCGGTTCCGGCAACAAACGGAAAAAATTAGTAATCGACTTGCCTTGTGCCGCATACAAATCTACCTCAATAAAGTGCATCAGTACGGCTCTGCTCCAACCGTTTTCAACGGTTTTTTGCACGTAAAACATTGCTTCATTGAGGGATTTGCATTTGTTCAGTATTTCAATATGGTGTCGCCACGGAACAGCGCCAATAATATTTGACGTTTTGCTTTCAGCCCCATCTTGGTGCTGAATTAATGTTCTCTGTTTGTTCTCGATTTCTCCAATAATTGATTGATGAGAAATAGCACCAACTTGGTGCTGAATTATATTCTTTTGATTATAAAACAGATGAAATCTTTTTGTGTAACGTAAATTGGTTTCAGAAAATCCCTTGAGGTGAGGAAATTCGCGCCTCAAGTCAGCGCTTAATTTTTTAATGATTCCACTTCCCCACGTTGCTTCTGCCTGTTTTTCAACAATGTCTGCCCCTATGCTCCAATATAATTCAAGCATTGAGGTATTAATGTGTACAGAGGCTTTAATCTGACTGTTTCTGATTCGCTGTTTCAAATCATTAAGCCACTGTTTATATTCTTCGTTATTATTTTTCATAATTGTTAAATATTATTGGGCGTACACACAGGTGCGCCCTTACAGTTTAATATATCATTGAGCAAGCCGTCGGTTTCTGCTTCCAAAGCGCGAATATCGGCTGTAATTTCTGCCAATGTACGCAGTTGCACCGGCTTATAGAAATGTTTTGTAAAACTTATCTCATAGCCGATTTGTGTTTTCGTTTCGTCAATCCACGCATCAGGCGCGTATGGCAAAACCTCTTTTTCAAAGAAAGCCTGAATACCATAATCGTAACTGAGAGGTATCTGTTCGGTATCGGACAAGTCCCTGTCTGCTTGCGGATTACCTTTTTTATCGAGTTTGATTTTACCTTTTTCGTCTTTCAGAGGTCGTAAAACGGTTATTTTCCAATAGCCGAAGTCGCTGTTGTTGAATATTTTGCTGTTTTCGGTTTCTTCAAAATTGAGGAATAACGCCATTATCTGTTCGCGGATTTCAGCAGTAAACTCGCAATTCTTTTTGCCGAGGTTTTTCCGTAAAGGCGATTTCATTGAGGTAGCGTCAATGAGTTGGATTTTTCCTTTGCGGCGTTCTTCCTTGCGGTTGCTCAAAATCCAAATATATGTTGCAATTCCCGTATTATAGAACATATTTTCGGGTAAGGCGATAATTGCTTCGACCAAATCGCACTCAATCAGAAAGCGGCGGGCGTTGCTTTCACCCTGCCCGGCGTCGCCGGTGAAAAGCGATGAACCGTTGTGCACTTCGGCAATTCGGCTGCCAAGTTCGGTTGTTTCCTTCATTTTGCTCACGTTGTTGAGCAAGAAGAGTAATTGTCCGTCGCTTATACGTGGAAGCATCTGATAATCGGAATTATCAGCGAACGAGGTGACGAAACGTGTATCAAGTATTCCCTTTTTGCCACCGAGTTTTTCCGCATCAATTTTCCACGAAACGCCATATGGCGGATTCGAGAGCATAAAATCGAACTGATTACGCGGGAAACCGTCCATCGAAAGAGTTGAGCCATACAAAATGTTGCCTGCCTCGCTGCCTTCGCCTTTGAGCAACATATCGGCTTTGGTTATGGCATAAGTTTCGGGGTTGATTTCCTGCCCAAACAAGTGTATGGACACTTTTTTATTCTTTTTTTCTGCAAGTTTCAGTAATCGCTCCTGTGAAACGGTCAACATTCCGCCGGTGCCGCTTGCACCGTCATAAACAGAATAAGTGTTGTCCTTGATTTTTTCGGCAACAGGCATAAAAATCAAATCTGCCATTAATTCCACAACGTCGCGGGGTGTGAAATGTTCACCTGCCTCCTCGTTGTTTTCCTCATTAAATCGTCGAATCAATTCCTCAAAAATCGTTCCCATAGTGTGATTGTCAAGAGCAGGAAGTTTCACTTCTCCAATATCGTTCAGCACGGGAACAGGCGACAGGTTGATAGTCGGCGACACAAACTTTTCGATAACTGTGCCAAGGCGGTCGGCTTCAATCAGAGTATCAATCTGGTTGCGAAACTTAAATTTTTCGAGGATTTCTTGAACATTAGGTGAAAAACCGTCGAGATAGGCAACAAAATCAGATTTCAATTTCTGCGCCGTCGCACGGCTTCTAAGGTCTTTCAATCGAAATGGTGACTTGTTGCAGAACGACTGTTTGGCAACGTTACACAATGCTTCGTCCTGATTCACAATTCCCGCCTTATCAAGCGTCGCCTTCATTTTCAGCACCTCCTCTTTGGTGTCTTCCAAGACGGCATCCAATCGCCGAATAACCGTCATTGGCAGTATCACATCGCGATACTTACCACGCACATAAACATTGAAGAGGCAGTCGTCGGCAATGCCCCAAATGAAACTGACTATTTGATTGTATATCTGATTGTCCATACTATATTTGTAATTTGTTGCAAAGATGCGAATTATTTTAATTTTTATCCGTAGAAACTCCGATTATTGCATTTTTAACATTTGCTTTTTGTCTGGCAGACTTTTAATTGTCGTAAAGATGTACATAAATGCTGAGAAACCGACAGAACGCTTCGAGCAGTATCTGGAAACGATAAAAGCCTCCCTGTCAAAGAAACACGGCGTGAAGCGGGAAAACAGGGTCAACCGCCGTATTGGTCGGGCAATAGAGAAATATCCGTCTATCAGTAAACTCTATGATATAGAGTTGCAGGTGTCTGACGACAAAACGGTCAGCGCCATGACATGGAAACGAAACGAAAAGAGCGCTCCCGACAGCCTGTATTTTGTAAGATGTTCGTTAAAAGAACTCACAGAGGAGACGGTATGGGAGATATACAACACGATCAGGGAAATAGAAAGCACTTTCCGCTGCCTGAAAACCGACCTTGATGTACGTCCGATCTTTCACCAAAAGGACATCA
>JAIRLY010000082.1 GCA_031259075.1 Dysgonamonadaceae bacterium
CCCAGCTCGTTGACCTGTTCTTTTAACGCGATTTCAAGAAAGGTTTCTTTCGCCGACGAAACGGCAATTTCCCTGAAAACGGCAGGTTCATAGCCCACGCACGAGGCCTGAACGGCATAGCGTCCTATCGGGAGACGGTCAAAAAAGAAATTTCCCCTGTCGTCGACAGCCGTTCCGATTACAGGGTTTGAATCGAGGATTATAACCGTCGCACCCGGCAGGATTTGCCCCGATGCAGCGTCGATAACCGTTCCGCGTATCACGCCCTCCGGCCGGCGTTCCTGCGCCGACAAGTGGAGAGCAATGAGGCTGATAAATAAACCGATGAAGCTAATCTTTAGGTTCATGTTAATATTATTTTTGATTGCAAAAGTAACATAAATTTTTATGTTACAATATTAATTTTATGTTATAATATGGAAGACCAAAGTGATTGGTATTACAAGTCGTTCAGCACACGGGATGAGCTGGTAACCCTGTTATTCGGTGTGTTTACCCGTTTGAAGAACACGTGCCGTCGTTGCGCGCAGCCGGAATCAATCCGGAATCTCCTGTTTCCTGAATCGTTTCACTTCGTTTGCAACGACGAAATACGACAATATTTGGCTGACATAACCGTAGTTTGGGAAATTTCATGTTTATCACGAATGACGATCATATTGTCCAAATGTTTTTCCTGTTTTAAATTAAACAAATGATACACTACCGGTTATAGCATTTTGTTAAAAAAAATTGCATTTAGCTATTGTTATATCAGAAATATGCTATATCTTTGTGGCTTGAAATTTTATTTAAAAAATAACAGCATGAAAAGAATCGTATTAATAATCTGTCTTACAGTAAGTACACTGTCGTTACAAGCCCAAAAACTAAAAAAAGGGAACTTGAAATATTTAAAAGAAGAAACCAAAATCTGTGTTATTTTTGATTATAGTTCAGTCACTTTTGATGGGATGGAAGAGGAATATTTTATCGAAAAAAATGCCAAGGACAGCGCTTGGATAAACAAATGGTATACTTCTGTTAAGCCGAATTTGCACCGTCATTTTATTCTGGAAATGAACAAAGAACTTGTTGGGAAATTATTATTGAGGGCAGGAGATGATCCCGATGCAAAGTATCAGGCAACAATAAAGATGCTCAAAATGAATAACTGGGCAGACCGTTATACATGGTTTTCCAGTTCGGAACCTGATTTTGATGCCGAAATAACAATTACCAAAACTAATTCTACAGAAGTTTTGGCCATCATCTTCTTAAATGCGGAAGGGAATCACTTTGCAGGCACTATTGAAAGTAGAGGCGAGAGTACCTATGAAAAGGGCGGTGAACAATTAGGCGAATTTTTTGTCAAAAAAATCAGATAATAACTACGTTATTTCTTAAAATCGTATTATCGGTTTGATGGTCAAAAGATATTGCCGGATGATTTGGATTCGGCAAATTCATGTATTTTTGCAGTATAAAATCATATAAATTAACGGCGACAAATGAAAGCTCATCGTCAAGTGAATATAAAATTGACAATAGTTGCGTCACTGCTTCAGCTCCCGTCCGTATTAACCGCCCAGGACATAAAAATATGGCCGGACAGTATCGCAACAAGACAAATGAAACGCGCGAAAGTTTCCGCATATATAGCAGCGCAAAATAATAATTCCCATGCGGCGGCTATTATTTGCCCCGGCGGAAGTTATTATTATCTGGGAATAGAACATGAAGGTCACGAAGTTGCTAAGTGGTTACAAACCAATGGCATTTCGTCTTTTGTGCTGAAATACAGGGTAGGCATGCACGGTAACCGGCATCCAGCGATGATTCAAGATCTGCAAAGAACTATTCAACTTGTTCGCGAAAAATGTACACAGTACCAAATTGATCCCCACAAAATAGGCGTAATCGGATTTTCAGCAGGCGGACATCTTGCAGGAATGGCAGCCACTTATTACACAACCAACTTTATGGAAAGTTTGGGGATTTATTCTCAAATTCCCTTACGTCCTGATTTTGTAGCCATGATTTATCCCGTTGTTTCAATGACGGACAGTATCGGGCACAGCAAGTCGCGTCGAAACTTATTGGGAAAACGCTACTCGCCATCGTTGAAAAAAATCATGTCGCTGGAACAAAATGTTCATAAAGGAATGCCTCCGATTTTTCTGATACACTGCCAGCATGACAAAACAGTTGATTCCCGTAATGCTTATTACTATTGTAAGGCGTTGGAAGAGAAAGGCGTCAATTGCAATTTTACGTTATATGATGAGAAAGGACATGGGTTTGGAATCAATCCCAAATCAGGAAATGGAGAAGCGTTTTCATGGAACACCAAATTTCTTTCGTGGTTGAAAACGATACATGTAATTCCCGGTGAAACCGAACGGATCGTTTCCCCCCGTTAGGTATCGTGCCATGAGAATTATTGGGGCAATTCGGCCTCCACAGAAATAAAACATGTCCGGCAAAAAAAATAATCCTTTTTAAATGGATTTTAAATAGAATCGGCATGTTTTTTGTACGGAAAGGCATGAGCATTGATAATAATAATCACTTAAAATAAATCGTAATAACTCATAAATTCAATAAAAATGTCCAAATTAGATCTGAACAAATACGGCATCAATGGCAATATTGAAGTCGTACACAATCCTACCTATGAACAGTTGTATCAAGCTGAAATCAACCCTGAAAATCAAGGATTTGAGAGAGGGGAACTGACAAAAACGGGCGCTATTTCCGTAAAGACGGGTATCTTTACCGGGCGTTCTCCCAAAGACCGTTATATCGTAAAAGACACGACCTCCGAAAACAATATCTGGTGGGACGGTAAAATCAACAAACCGGTATCCACAGAAATCTGGAACGAGTTGAAAGCGTTGTCTATCAAACAGTTAAATACAGCTTCCAAACTTTATGTCGTAGATACTTTTTGCGGAACCAACGTTGATACCCGCATGAAAGTACGTTTTATCATGGAAGTAGCATGGCAGGCGCATTTCGTCACCAACATGTTTATCCGTCCTTCCCTGTATGAACTGGAGCATTACGGCGAACCCGACTTCGTCGTTTTCAACGCTTCAAAAGTCACTAACCCCGACTGGCAAAAACACGGCCTGAACTCGGAAGTGTTCGTACTGTTCAACCTCACGGTAAAAGAACAAATCATCGGCGGCACATGGTATGGCGGTGAAATGAAAAAAGGCATGTTCTCAATGATGAACTACTACTTGCCGCTGAAAGGCATGGCCTCCATGCACTGCTCCGCCAACGTAGGCGAAAAGGGAGATGTCGCTATTTTCTTCGGACTGTCGGGAACCGGTAAAACCACTCTCTCCGCCGACCCGAAACGTTACCTCATCGGCGACGATGAACACGGATGGGACAATAACGGCGTATTCAACTACGAAGGCGGCTGCTACGCCAAAGTCATCAACCTGAGCGAGGAAAACGAGCCGGACATTTGGAGAGCCATCAAGCGCGACGCACTGCTGGAAAACGTGGTGGTAAAAACCGATGGAACTCCCGACTATGCCGACGGGTCGATTACCGAAAATACTCGCGTATCCTATCCGATTTTTCACATCAACAAAATCGTACTGCCTTCCAAAGCGGGACATGCCAACAAAATCATCTATCTGTCGGCAGACGCTTTCGGCGTATTGCCTCCCGTCAGTATTCTCGACGACAGGCAAGCGCAGTACCATTTCCTTTGCGGATACACTTCCAAACTGGCCGGCACCGAACGAGGCATCACCGAACCCGTACCCTCTTTCTCGCCCGCATTCGGCGAAGCGTTCCTGACACTGCACCCAACCAAATATGCCGAAACGCTGGGCGCTAAAATGAAACAGCACAATGCAAAAGCATATCTGGTGAATACAGGATGGAACGGAACCGGCAAACGAATCTCCATTAAGGATACCCGCGCCATCATCGACGCCATCATCGACGGATCAATCGAAAAAGCAGAAAAACTGCATATCCCTATCCTGAACCTGACGGTACCCAAAGCGCTGAACAACGTATCCGACATCCTCGATCCGCGCAAAACTTACGCCAATGTAGCCGACTGGGAAAGCAAGGCAAAATCGCTGGCCGGAAAGTATATCAAAAACTTTGAACAATACACCGATACGCCGGAAGGAAAAGCGCTGATTGATGCAGGCCCCCAACTGTAAGCACTACCGTTTACATGACACTGACAGGCTGCCCGACCATCGGACAGCCTGTTTTGATATTCCCGAATACGCTTCCAATCCGAAAGAAGACCCTCAAAGCTATCCCCATGTTGTACCTGTGTGCGGCGTGATCTTGTGAAATAATTTTTCCGGATAGCCTCTATATTTTGTCCTGAAAAGTTGCTTTCCGCACGGGGCATTCGGCAAATCCCGGTTTGACCTGTTGTAATTTAGAATCAATATAAATAAATACCGCTGGTAATTAATAATATAAGTGTGATTTAGAATCGCTTTAAATAAGAATATGACAGTAAAAGAACGTTTGATACAATACATTAAATTTAAAGGCATTACGCAATCCAATTTTTGCAAATCTATTGGTGTATCAGTTGCTTTCATCACGTCTATGCGAGTATCAATGCAGCCAGACAAGATTAAGAGCATCTCTTTAAAATACCCGGAACTTAATATTCATTGGCTGCTCACCGGCAATGGCGAAATGTTCAAAGAGCCTCAACCGTCCGCCCCGTC
>JAIRLY010000143.1 GCA_031259075.1 Dysgonamonadaceae bacterium
TTTGACGAGATTGCGAACTCTTGCGTCGACGCCGTTACCTATTTAGGCGTCAGCGCGGGCGATTTTCACGCTAAACGAACGACTACAAACCTGCTGTCGTATAAAGACGATCTCAAAAACAGAACGCTCAGCGACGCCGCGCAAAAGGTCCGCGCCAAATATGGGATCGACTACCTGCGATACGCCCGCGATACAGAACCAGCAAAGCGTTCTTAGGCGTAAAAGCCAAGATTGGGAGATCCTTCAGAGGACAAATCCGCTATCAAGTTGATTTATATGACTTTTGTAGAATTTCAAAGCAATGGACAAGCGCCAATTAGAAATTGAAGCGAAGCGTTGAATCAATTTTTGCTCCTTTGTGGCGAGCAGGTCCCTCTATGGCAAGGCGCAATTTACACAAAGAATGTTAATATAAAACGACTGTTTTTCTGCAAGTTGCCTTTGATATTGTTATGAGGGTTGCAAATATACCTATTACTTCACAAGTATTTCCGAAATGCGTTTCCATTCCATTCCGTTTAATTTTGAATTAGAAGGTTTGAAGGTATCCCAATCTGCATTTGTGAGATTTTTTACTTTATTTCTTAAATCTTTTAACGAATATTGATTTAATTCTTTGTCTAAAATATGTTGAAACGAAACGGACAAAGAACGCGGAATACCAATCATTCTGAATGCCAATGATTTTTCATTATCAACGCCAAAATATACCAATGAAGGAATGAAAGAGTCATTAATTTCATCTTGATTACCTCTTACAATTCCTTCTAAAGCGCTTAAACCCCAAGAAGTCTTGAAGCGAATATCGTTCATCTGTTTGACGAAATCTGTAATATTTTTTTCGTCTTTTTTTTCATCGTTCCGCATTTTAAAAAATGGATGTAAATTAGCAATATTAACCAATTTATCGCCTTTTACCCAATTGATTACTATTTTAGCATAAAGGTCAGGATTAAACGGCAATGTGCTATTCTCAATACCAAGTTGGGTTTCTTTTAACGCTGCTATAACACTAATTTTTTCAGCAAGGTTTGCAGAACTGTGTTTGTTGAAAAGCGCTTCATTTGTCCAATTATTCAAATCTTTTATTGTTGGATTTTCAGATGCGGCAGACATTACATTCAATACGGACGGAACAGAGAATCCTGTTTTATCGGCAAACGCTAATAGCCCTCTATCTTGAAATTTAGATTGGATATAGAGGTAAATTGATTTACAGATTGAAATAAATCTTTGTTTTTTATCTTCTGTATCAAGCAAATAATACTCCAAAGAATCTTTGAACAAATCTTCTATCTCAGTAGCATAATATTCATTTTCGCCAACCGAAAGCAAATGAACAAAATATTGAATTAAAGGTGATAATGAATTGGAATATTGCCTAAGTAAATTTGACAAGCTACCGTCATTCAGTGTTTGTTCAATACTACCTGCATTTTCAAACACATCGGCTAAAACACTAACTAATTCATTTGCGCTATTTTTTAACAGGTCTTTTGCGTTTCGAATATTTACTTCGCTATTAAATGGAAGTATGATTTTCCCATAATTATCTACTAATGTCCTGCCAGCCCTGCCTGCAATATTCCAAAAATCATTCGCCGAAAGTTTGTCGTATTGCCCTTTCCTGTAATCATCGAAAAATACCGTTGAAATAGGGAAATTCACACCTTCTGCTATTGTCGTTGTGGCGCAAACATGCTGTATTTGTCTTTCCCTAATCAAGTGTTCGACTAATAATTTTGTTTCGTCCGACATTCCTGAATGGTGTGTAACAATTCCTTTTACAATTACTTTTGATAAAGTCGTAGCTCGTCCCACTTCATCTTCAATAAATTTTTGAACGAGTTTAACATCATCATTAGGCGTATAATTGTCGATTTTTTCATAGATAAACTCTGCTCGTGCATTGCAAGCGCTTTTCCCATAGCATAAAGTTAAAAATGTTTTCCCTTCTTCCGAGAATTGTTTTATTGAATTTTCGAGAATTGCATTTTTGCCCGTATTTTCTATCGGATAAGGATTTTGAAAAACTTTTTTTTCTATTGGCACAATTGATTCATAGGGCGACTTTAAAACCTCAATATGAAATTCATTTATTCTTTTTGTCTTTTTAGTATCAACTCCTAAAATCAATTTTTCCGACGGTTTCCAATCTACTGCAACCGAATTCCCACCGCCAAGCCATTCCGCAAGTATGCTTCCTGCATTTTTGATAAAAGGCGATAACAACATATATTTTGCATTTGGTTTTTCGCGTCTTAAAATTGCCATCAATAATTCCAACCTTGCACCGCGTTCCCCATTTTGAATAGTATGCGCTTCGTCAAGAATAAATAACGATACATCTCCAACGGAAGGGTGTCGCCTTCTTATTAACAAATCCAATTTTTCAGGCGTTGAAACTAAAATATCTATTTTTTCGTCACCTGTCAAAAAAGAATTTTCCGCAGGGTCAATCTCAATGGCAGAAGAAGTTTTTTCAATGTTGAAATTCAAAGATTCTAAATCTGATTTTAAATCGTAATAGACCTGATTTACCAATGCTCGCGACGGAACAATATAAACAATTTTTGCATCGGGTTTTAATGCTTTTGTTACTATGATATTAAACTCTGCTAATAGTGTTTTGCCGGCGCTTGTCGGCAATTGCAAAACAGTAACATTAGAGGTTATACTCAAAACATTTTGGAACAATGCCTTTCTTTGTGAAGGAAGTAACTCTAACATACCCAATCCTGCTTTTTTGCGGCACAATTGCTTAATTTTATCATTAAACCCAGTATGTTGCCAAATTGAATTATTATACACTGTTTTTAAACCAAACTCAAAAAAGTTGAATATGCTTACTAATCGTTGCTCGTTTTTAGACAATTTTTTAGCAATATCAATATGTTGCCTTATTGTTGCATCCAACCGAATACCTTTATAGTCATATCCACTAATCAAATAAGTTGCCGTTTCAACGACCGCCTTTGATAAATGATAGATAGCCAACAATATATATGCTTCTTCTACTTCATTTGCGATTGTGAATTGTTTTAAATATGTTTCTTCGTATTGTTGTTGTTCCTGTTTTAGAGTATCGATGATAGATAATGCTTGCTGTATATCGGCAAATCCGTTTTGTTTGCGTACTAACAAAATATATGCTTCCAATGCTTTGTTGAGAAGTCGCAATTTCCAATTATTGTTACCTTCTTTAGAATTGTATGCTTTTAAATCTATTCTGATACTGATTAGTTTATCTGCTTTTAAGGCTGTATTTGCCAAGTAAAAATAATACAATGTTTCAGAATCGATTCCTTCAACGCCAAAAGCATCAAAAAAACATTGCTTATCATTTGAAATATTTATTGATTTTAAAAGTTTGTATACAGCTTCAACAACTTCCTGCGTTGCTATCTGTTCATTTGAGAAAATAGAATTGATTAAAAAGAAAGCCAAACGACAATGTTCTGCACAATTCAAATCCGCATCAACTGTAAGATTAAGCTGATTGAAAATGTATCGTTTTTCACTTTCTTTGAGAAGCGAACTAATAGCATCTTGCTTTAATATGGATTTGATTAAGTTGTTCATATTATTTTGATATTAGTTCTTGAACTTTCTGATAAAATAAATCAACGGTTTCTTCTATGCTTTTGTTACTAAACGAAAGAATAGAGAAATGAACTTTATTTTGCTCAAAATCAGCAGATTTTGACTTCATCTTACCAAAATCGGTAGTTTCATTTACGCAGTTATAGTCTCGTATTAAGGTACAACCATAAGTAATTGGACAATTTTTGTCAGAGGGATTGTTATTGCAAAGAATTACAAATCCCAATATGGCGGCAGCATCTTTTGCGTTAAGCCTTCGGGCATAATCCGTCAAACGCCGCATTACCATAGGAACGTCATTTTTATGTTTCAAATGGGTGTGGTATAATGAATCTCTTGTTGAATCAACAACAGCAGGCGGCGACTTTTTATCAGCAGACACTTTTGCTTCGCCTAAGAGAATTTCAATTTGACTGTCTGAAATTTTTCTGTAACCTATTGTATCCAATCCTCGACCCGGCAATTCCGCTCGCTCTCTAAATGTGATATTTTTAAGAGGGATAATAAATCGTTCTACTTCGGGAAGTTTTTCTTCAAAATAATATGTCATCAGCAACTCGCCCAAATCGCTGCGGTAAATGTCATTGAGAATGGCAGGTTGTAACCCTTGTTCTCTTTTTATATTAATAGGAGCGGCATTTTTCGAGATAATATCTTTTAACATATCAGTACTAAACCCAAGATTATCATACAGTTCTTTATCGTTGTAATCAAATTGAGTTTGCGAACGCTGTTCCAAATATTTTTTGGCAAACTTTTGGATAAATGCATCAAAAACTTTTATGTCTATCTTTTCGTACTTATGCATACTGCTGTTGAATAAGCGCCTCGCTCATCTCATCCTCGTTTTTTCAGATTATAGCAGTTTGCCGCACAGAGCAACTCGTATGCCATTTCATCGAGCAAGAGCGCTTTCTTAATGACGCCTAATCTCTTTAACCCGTCCATTTGCGCCCCTAACACAAGAGCAAACTTGCGTCGTATTTGCGAATTGAGCGCTTCGCATATCGAGCCAATATCGTCCAAATTCCGTTCCGTTTTAGTTTGTTGTAGCTCAATCAAATTGCCCGTTTCACGTTTATTCACGCCCATCTTTCCTAATCCCTTCCCCGTCCTCAACTCCCCTTATCCCTTCGTCATCCTCAGATCGCCAATCAGCGAAAACAGCGGATGCTGCTTAGCTCGTTCCAACAGATCGCCCGCGTTTAGTTCAAGCGCGTCAATAGAGAAAGGTATCGCGTTGATCACCTTTCTCTGTTCTCCGTTATAGAGGTATTCATACTTTCTTGTGGCGTAACCTTCGCCCACAAACAGAACGATGTTGCGCTTTCTCCACTCATTAACGGCGTATCTAGTCATCGCTCCAAATTCGATTTCGCCTCTTTCCCTGTCGCCTTCAAACAATCCTCCGATCAGTCCAGTTACTCTCTGAAACGAAACCAGAAGGCAATCATCGCAAGGAA
>JAIRLY010000173.1 GCA_031259075.1 Dysgonamonadaceae bacterium
AAATACCCCTTATCATTCTTTTATTCTTTTTCATTGTCTGCAAAATTACTAATTATTTTATATTTGAAAATTCCGGTATTTTCTTTTTGCGCGTTTATCGCGGTGATTGAAATCACAAATGATAATAAAACATACAATAATACTTTCATGTCTGAAACTTTTAATAAATTAATAATGGACAAAGGTAAGGGATAAAATATCGATTGAGAAATCTAATTTGCAGAGTCGTTGGATTATTGCGCCGAGTTGTCGATTTTAGCGTCTAAGCCGTTTAATACTAAGGTCGCGCCGACAGTCCGCTGACCCCAGTAAAAGACCTGCTGACCTCAGCGAGTTATCCGCTGACCTCAGTGAGCGGCTTACTGACCTCAGCGAGCGGCTTACTGACCTCAGTGAGCGACTCACTGACCTCAGCGAACGGCTCGCCGACTTCAACAAGCAAAATTTTCCAAATTGTAAAACATATACCGTCATATAAAAGCAAGTATATTGAGCCGTTTTTTGAGAGGCGGAGCTTTGTATTTCCATTCTTTCATAGTATTAATCACATTTGTTGTACATATTATTGTTTTAGAAAAAACAGTAAGGGAGAATTATAAACCATAAAACTATCCATGCCTACCATTTTCGACCATATTACGATGGAAAACAGTTACGAACTTTTTTTTCCAAAAAAAAATGAGGGGTTGGCCATTATATGGTTATATGAAAAGGTAAAAAATGGGTATTTTAAAAATGGCGTATTTACGGAACAGGATATTCAGCAAGCATTCGACGCAGTTAGTTCGTTAAACCGAGAAAGTCGAGAACGGAATCCATGGGGATACTATAATTCTATAATCATGAGGTTGCAGGAATTTTTCCTTTATTACGATGAGGAACAACAAACGTATTCGTTCAAAGATTATGGCACTTATCTTTGTGAAAAAATATTCAAAATGATGTCTGAGCGATTCAACCCAACCGTCATTGAAACCATTTGTACCGATTTATACAAAGAATTAAAAG
This sequence comes from Dysgonamonadaceae bacterium, assembly GCA_031259075.1. GTDB lineage: Bacteria > Bacteroidota > Bacteroidia > Bacteroidales > Azobacteroidaceae > Azobacteroides. The sequence goes on from JAIRLY010000173.1 coordinate 1,009, forward strand.
ATGTTGTTACCGAGGAAGACATATCTAAATGGTTGGAAATTCGTTTCGACAAAGAAAAGATACATCTCAAAGAACAGATTGATTATCTTAATCAACAGATAGATAAATCTGTAATGGAGCTCAGCGATAAAGCAAAACTCAAAACCGATCCTTTGTTGACAGCATTGAGGGATATTGAAAATAAATTGAATGAAATAAGCAGACAAAACAATGAATTACGGGTTGCTTTTCGTGAAATCCATAACATAAAAACAATCCTTATAAATCATCCGGCAAGAGAAAATGACCGAATTAATGAAAATATCTCTGCTACAATTGATTATTTTGAAAGTGTACGTATATCGCTAAACATGGTAGATTCGCGTATTAATAAAATACAACCCAAAATCAGACAATTTTTTGGATTGTTAAATCGCCGACTGTTTGATACAAAAGTCGAAAAATTTTTTAACTATCTATTAGATAAGAGCATAATTGTATCTGGAGAATTAGTCTTTCCGGATACAATTAAAAGTTTTACAGTACGCCATCCACCTTCGAAATTCACAATAGTTGAGGAGCGGGATGGACTTTTTGTGGGGAAAAGAAATCCCCCGGCCGTATATACAAAAGATGCCCAAAAAGAAGCAAATGCGTATAAGAATAGCTATTTGGCGCTATCCAGACAAAGTCGTATTAATCAGTGGATGGAGAAAATAAAACGCGAAATTGCTTATTTACAGGAATATGATTTGTCAGATGCATTTTTCAAGATACTTGAAGCATACAATGACCTTTATATAGCTGTAAATGTTATTTATCAGACAATAAAAATTTATGATCAACACGAAAAATGGACAATAGAAATTGATTGCGGAAATATTATTCAGAAAAACAATTATGCAATATGGAATATACGGATGAAGCGGAAATAAAAAACAGTTATGATTTTTTAGATTGTGAGCAAGGGAAGAACTTGTTTGCCATACTGGATTTTGCCCTGAAAGACGGAGTACACATACAAGAATACGGGAAACAGAAGGATTTGTTTTTGTATCTTCGGCGCTACTATCATACATTAAAGACGTATTATATTAATTTTTGGGGACTTGAGCTCGAGGAAGGGGGTTCCGGTGCAGGATTATATTATTATCTCAAATTTTGTCCCGATGCGAAAAACGGTATTCCGGCAAACCATAAGTATATGATGTCTAATGAAAACATTCTCATCGGATTACTGTTATACAAAGTTTATTATATCGACCATTCTATTGAACTTGACTCGTTAAAAAAATTCCAGAAAATGATACGGACTGATTATCCCGATTTGAAAGCCGGTATAGTTAAAGCGCTCGCAAAGGCAAAAGGAGAAAAAGCGACTTTAATGAATGATGCCAAAATAGATACATGTATCAAAAACGCTTTTGAGGAATTTAATAAAATAAAATGGATTTCAATAGAGGAAAATGGTATTTTTGAAATATTACCGGCATTCGATCGATTGACACGTGAGTTCGCCCATTATATCAATGACATTGATGCAATATTAAACGATAATTCAAATGAAAAATTATCCGCGACTTCATAGCCTCTCAACCATAGGTATCATTCATCATCAGGAAAACGACTATCTGTTTCACCCTGAACGCACTGATTTTGTCGGCGACAGCGCCTCCGGAAAGAGTATTATTGCCGATTTGCTTCAATTAATATTTGTCGGTTCTACAGCATTCAAATCAGCCACAGCCACACTGAAAGAGGTGCGCGACCCTGACGGATTAGTATTGACTACGCAAGGGCGAGGCGGCAATATTGCGTATGCCTTTTTGAATATCGAAACGGCAATGGAACAATATATAGTTATTGGGGCATATTTAGAAAGTACGGATAAACATACAAGACCATTTATTATACAAACAAGTTCGACAATAGAAAACGATAAATTAGTTCCAATGGATCGTCCTTTGAGAGCAACGGATTTCAAAAATGGCGACTATATTTGTGATTTGGACGAATTGACAGAAGTAATGGAAAACAAGCTATTGGTTTTAAAAACATGGAGTAAGATTGGCTCATATCATCGAATTTTGTACAGCAACAACATTCTCCCGTTAAATTTAGCGGCTAATGATAAAATATTGAAGGATTATGCCAAAATTATTCAATCTTTTTCAAGAGCAAAAACGTTGGAAATCAAAGACAGCAAGAGTATCTTGAATTTTCTTTTCAGTCAGGACAAAGGAAAAGAATTATACAACGAATATGTTCAGATTGCCAAAGAACTTGAAAGTACGATATCAGAGTATGGGCAAAATCGGGGTTCCATTCAACTTTTAATGCGTAAATATCAAAAAGTTTGCTCATTAAAACGCTCATTGGATGCCAAAAACAGAAGTGAAAAAGAACACCTCACTTATGAACTTATTTATTCTCGTACAGAACATAAGCGTTTGGCAAACAGTATTTCAGTTGATGTTAAAAAAACACTTGCCGCTTACCACAATTTACAGATGTTGTTGGATGCAGCACAAAAAGATATTGAGCAATCTCATAAAACAAAAAGTGATATTGATGAAAAAGTAACTACCACTCACCAATCCCTCTTTAAAGCCCAGACAGAAAAAGACAGATTAGCTGAAGCACAAAAGTTACTGGAAAATCTGCAAATTGAGGAACAATCGCTTGAATCGTTCTATCAAGAGTATTGGGAAAATAAAGAGCAATATTCTGCATTGCAGGAATTGAAAACGAAACTGTCGGCTAAAAATCTTCAATCGTTTTTTGAACAGTCGGAATGGCAAAAAGGAGTAGCTGCAGGTAATGAATATTACGGAATGAGGATAAACGAGATAAAGTCGGATTTGGAGCGCCTTATGCTTTTGTCTAAATATGTGGATATTCACAATCCTAACTCATTAGTGCGTTGGGCGATGTCGCTCAACCGCCCGTTGTCAAAAATAGAAGAAAGTTTGCTATTACACTTTCAGATACTGAAACGTACCGAACCTGAACATCCCACCAATAATGAACGGTTTTTACCTTCTCCAGATGCATTGTTCTCGAATCCCAAAATAGAAGATAGAGGTGACAGTTTTTGGATTGATTTGGGAGGTGTCTGGGAATATGTCGATTACGTTTCGGAACAACGATTTAATACGCAGAATAAGGAAGAGTTGAATAAATATTTTGAACATCAGACTCAAAGCATAGAATTTCAACGACAACAGTTGGAAAAAGAACGAGGAAAACTCGTGAATATGAGTACGATTATAGGGGAATTAACAAATGCTGGTCGTGCCATTGAAATATATCAAAAGAAAGAAACAGTAGAAAAATTTAAAGAGATTGAGTCTCTGAATATTGATGCCGATAAAATTCAAAATTACCTGCTTTGTTTGAAACGAAAGGAAGCAATAGAACATAATTACGACCAATCTCAACAAATATATAAAGAGGCTCTTGCTGAGCAAAATGAAAATAAATCCATTCTTGAAAAATTGCCAACAAAAGTAAAAAAGACAGAAGAATTGCTGCAAAAAATCAAAACAGAAGAAATCTTGTTAGCAGAATTAACTAAACGATTTTCGATTAATCAAGCGTATGACTATGATTTGAGTTTTTATCATGATGCAGAAGATAAAGTAGATACGTTTCAGACGGAATTTGATTTTCAAAA
>JAIRLY010000230.1 GCA_031259075.1 Dysgonamonadaceae bacterium
CCGTCAATGATAAAGCTTATGATCCCACGGTTTACGGTGATTGGTATGAATGGGGACGTAAAAAGGACGGTCATCAAGAACGTAGAGTACTTGCTACTAATACCGTTAGTACTTATTTAGATGCAACAGGTGGTGTTGAAACTTCTAAACTGAATGATGCCGATGGACAAATTAAAAGTAGTGAAACTGCTCTTTACGGCAAATTTATTCAGCGTAATGCCGGCACGTATGATTGGCGTCAATATCCTGAAACGGCTGCAAATTCTGCTGCTGCTCCTGCCCATGCTTGGACTTGGGGTGATCCTGTGAACGGTATTACCGATTTGGATCCCTGTAAATCCGATCTAGGCGGTACTTGGCGCGTGCCTACTCAGGCAGAATGGGCTCAAATTGCATCAAACAATACATGGGTTTGGCAAGACGGCGGCGGAAACGGCACTTCCGGCTACTTGCTTAAGCCCGGTGGTGCAAACAAACCTACCGCTCTTTTCTTGCCCGCCGCAGGGGCCCGTAGCCGTATTGGCGGTGCGCAGGGCAATGTCGGTTCCAGCGGCGCCTATTGGAGTAGCGCTGTTACAAGTACTAACTCGTACAACCTCTACTTTACGAGCGGGAGCATTACTGCAGCGAATACAAACGGTCGCGCTAGCGGCTTAACGGTCCGTTGCGTTTCAGAATGATTCGATTAATTTGAAATACAACTGCTCTGTAGATAAAGGACAAAAGAAGATAAACGTCTTATCTATCTTCTTTTGTTTATTTTTATTTTCGGACAACTCCTAAGTTCCATTGAACAGTTGAGACTACAAAATTTACGATTTCATTTTCTATTTTAAAGGCTAAATCTTTTATTGAGGTGTTATGAAAAACAATTCTTCTGCTCTTTACTTTTTCCGACAGTATTCTCGAAAGTCTTCCGTTTTGGAGAATGGGGGACGTCCTGAAAGGACTTTTGAGATGGATTGGAAACAAAATACAGATGGAACATTTCTCTGACAAATAGCACCTCAAAAAAAGAATTAACCATTTTCATTTTAAAATTCATTTGCTTTTTTAAAATGGATTGACTACCTTTGCACCGCTTTTGCACTTAGTATAATAAATAAATTTCAATTTTTATGAACAATTACGAAACCGTTTTCATTTTGACTCCCGTTTTATCTGATACACAGATGAAGGAAGCGGTCGAAAAATTCAAAGGCGTTCTCATGGCTGAAAATGCAGAGATCGTAAACGAAGAGAATTGGGGCTTACGCAAATTGGCATATCCCATTCAAAAGAAATCTACAGGATTCTACACATTGATAGAATTCAAAGCGAATCCGACTACTATTGCTACATTAGAAACTCAGTTCCGCCGCGACGAGAGAGTCCTTCGCTTTTTGACTTTCCGTCAAGATAAGAATTTTGCAGAGTATGCAGCTAAAAGAAGAAACAAAACAAAAGAAATTAAGAAGGAGAACTAATCATGGCAACACATAACAATTCGGAAATTCGTTACTTAACTCCTCCAACGGTCGATGTTAAGAAGAAAAAATATTGCCGTTTCAAAAAAAGCGGAATTAAATTCATTGATTACAAAGATCCTGAATTTTTAAAGAAATTTTTAAATGAGCAAGGGAAAATCCTTCCGCGTCGTATTACCGGTACTTCTTTGAAGTTCCAACACCGTATTGCTCAGGCAGTGAAGAGAGCTCGTCATTTGGCTTTACTTCCTTATGTAACCGATTTGATGAAATAATAAAGGAGGAAACAAACTATGCAAGTAATATTATTAGAAGATGTTAGTAACCTTGGTTACAAAGACGATATTGTTACCGTGAAAAACGGTTACGGAAGAAATTACCTCATTCCACAAAAAAAGGCCGTTATTGCTTCTGAATCTGCAAAAAAAGTCTTGGCGGAAAATCTTCGTCAACGCGCCCATAAATTAGAAAAAATTAAAGGGGATGCGCAAACAATAGCTGCTAAACTGGAAGGTATATCGCTTACAATCGGCGCAAAAACAAGTTCTACCGGCACGATTTTCGGCTCTGTGACAAACATTCAAATTGCCGACGAACTGTCGAAAAAAGGTTTTGAAATCGAAAGGAAAAAAATCTTTATCAAAGATCCTGTAAAAGAAGTAGGTTCTTATAAAGCGGCTATAAAACTTCATAAAGATATTTCAGTTGAAATCTCTTTCGAAGTAATATCCGAATAAGAAAACTCAAAAATACTAAACTAAAAAAGTATCCGGAATGTCGTTCAAAAGAAACGGTTTTTTCGGATATTTTTTTATATGCACAATTTACATTTTTTTCATTATTCCATCCCAAACCGCTTTTCGCAGTGTTCCTTGCGTATCATCGCAAGAATATTCCCAATACATAGCTCCTTTCAATTGCCGTTTCAACAGATATTCACATTTAAAAGCAATGGAACGGGCATTTTCATAAACACAAACAATTTCTCCTGCCGAATTTTCCAAATAAGGCACTAAAGCTACATCATCCCATTTTTCCGTAAATCCCTGCAATTTTATAATATCTTTATAATCTATAAAATAAGGAATAATTTTTGTATCGCCATGTCCGTAAAACGGTATTCCTAAAACTAATTTTTTAGCCGGCATACCGGCTAAAAGATGTTTGTCAATTGATTCGTCTGCCGAAATATTGCCGGATCCTTCGGAGCGATGCAAAGCTGAATGGTGATAAGGCGGAACACCTGTATCATACATCATGATATTGACAAAATCGACAATTTCTGCTAACGTCTCAAAGTCATAATATTGACCGGTCGCGGCAGAAGCAAGAGTAAGTAGTTTATCATCTCCGATGCCTTTCCTGATTTCCTGCATTAAAAGGTTAAAATTTTCAGTATCCTCAGGCGACGAAGAAATCCCTGCTGCATTGCTGGTCGGATATTCCCAATCCATATCAATACCGTCCAATCCAAATTCATCAACAATTCGTTTACAATCCGAAACAAAACCATTACGATTACTCTCCGTCATGGCCATTTCACAGAATCGGCCACTCCCCCACCCTCCTATCGACAAAAGTATTTTTAAGGAAGATTTTTTCTTTTTCAACTCCACAATGGATTTCAAACGATCGGCATTATCAATATTGACGCCATTATAAGTTTCATTGACATGCCCGAAAGAATAATTAATATGTGTAACAAAATCAGGATCCGGCATAGCCGAACTCCAAGCTGTAACGTAAGCTATGACAATTTTACTGTTATCCTCTGTGATTTCAACCGGCTGTTCTTGGGTTGTTTGACCCTCCTCGCACTTATCCTCTTCTTTTTTACTACATGAAAATGCAATTGATAAAAGAAATAAAACAATGAATATGTTCTTCATATTATTAGATATAAAATAAAAGAGGCATTAAAAAAACTTGAATCAAACTTTTTAAACACCTCTTCTTTTTGTTAAAAAATATCTTAATCGCTCAATTTAGCTTTCAGGAATTGCCGGTTCAAACGGGCAATATTGCTGATTGAAACACCTTTTGGACATTCCAATTCACAAGCTCTGGTGTTGGTACAATTACCAAATCCCAATTCGTCCATTTTAGCAACCATCGCTTTGGCGCGAGCTTTGGCTTCTATTTTCCCTTGCGGCAATAAAGCCAGTTGACTCACTTTGGCAGAAACAAACAGCATCGCCGAACCGTTTTTACAAGCGGCTACACAAGCGCCGCAACCGATACAGGAAGCAGAATCCATTGCTTCATCAGCGTTTATTTTTGAAATTGGAATTGCGTTGGCATCGGGAACACCTCCGGTATTCACGCTCACATAACCGCCTGCCTGCATGATTTTATCAAACGCTTGACGATCGACCATCAGGTCGCGAATGACAGGAAAAGCGGCCGAACGCCACGGTTCTACGGTGATCGTATCGCCATTTTTGAAATGACGCATGTGCAACTGACAAGTAGTAATCAGATTGTCGGGACCGTGAGGATGACCGTTAATATACAAAGAACACATACCACAAATGCCTTCGCGACAATCGTTATCGAAAGCAATCGGTTCTTTTCCCTCACGCACTAATTGTTCATTCAAGATATCCAACATTTCCAAAAACGAAGTGTCTCCGGAAATGTTATATAATTGATGGGCTTCAAAGTGACCTTTGGCTTTCGGTCCTTTTTGACGCCATACTTTCACTGTTATATTAATAATTTTTTCCATGACTTTTTTAAAAGTAATAAGTGACACTCATCACGCTTTATAATTCCGTTGTTGTCTTTTAATAAATTCGTAATCAAGCGGTTCTTTTATAAGTTCCGGTTTTTGATTTTCTCCTTCATATTTCCAGCATGAAGCATAAGAATAATTTTCATCATCGCGCAACGCCTCTCCTTCAGACGTTTGATACTCTCCGCGAAAATGACCGCCACAAGATTCGTTCCGGTTCAAAGCATCTAAAGCCATTAATTCACCGATTTCGATAAAGTCGGCTACGCGCAACGCTTTTTCCAACTCAACATTCAATGTATTGGGTTCACCCGGAATAAATACATTCGTCCAAAATTTCTCTTTCAACTCTTTTAATTTATTTAAAGCCGTTTCCAACGATTCTTTAGTACGAGCCATTCCTACATAATTCCACATCACTAATCCAAGTTCTTTATGAATAGAATCAACCGTACGTTCTCCTTTAATACTCATCAAAGTAGCAATTCTATCTTCGACGGCTTTTTCTGCTTCCACAAATTCCGGCAAATCGACGCTGAAGCGCGGAACCTGAATTTGATCGGCTAAATAATTTTGAATTGTATACGGAAGAACAAAATAACCGTCTGCCAAGCCTTGCATCAAAGCGGAAGCGCCTAAACGATTGGCGCCATGGTCCGAAAAATTCGCTTCGCCGATAGCAAAGCAACCTTGAATGGTTGTCATCAATTCATAATCTACCCAAAGTCCACCCATCGTATAATGGATAGCGGGGAAAATCATCATCGGCGTTTTGTATGGATTTTCATCCACAATTTTTTCATACATCTGAAACAGGTTTCCATAACGAGCCTCTACCGTCTTCAATCCCAAACGATTGATAGCGTCGGAAAAATCCAGATAAACCGCCAAACCGGTATTTCCTACGCCATAACCGGCGTCGCATCGTTCTTTTGCAGCACGAGAAGCCACATCACGCGGCACCAGATTTCCGAAAGCGGGATATCTTCTTTCCAGATAATAATCCCGTTCTTCTTCCGGTATTTGAGTCGGTTTCAATTTGCCCTCGCGAATGGCTTGCGCATCTTCCGATTTTTTAGGTACCCAGATACGGCCATCGTTCCGAAGCGATTCGGACATTAATGTCAGTTTCGACTGAAATTCGCCATGTACGGGAATACACGTTGGGTGAATCTGAGCAAAAGCAGGATTCGCAAACAACGCTCCTTTCCGGTAACATTGCATAGCAGCCGAACCATTGGAATTCATTGCATTAGTTGAAAGAAAGAACGTGTTCCCGTATCCTCCCGAACCGATAACTACTGCATGAGCTGCAAACCGTTCTATTTTTCCGGTAACCAAATTGCGGGCAATAATACCTCGTGCACGTCCTTCGATGATTACCAAGTCCAACATTTCGTAACGAGTGTACATTTTAACGTTTCCTTTGTGAATTTGACGGCTCAATGCCGAATAAGCGCCCAACAACAATTGTTGACCGGTTTGACCTTTTGCATAAAAAGTACGGGATACTTGCGCTCCGCCAAACGAACGGTTATCCAACAAACCGCCATACTCGCGAGCGAAAGGGACGCCCTGCGCTACACATTGGTCGATAATGCTGTTGGAAACTTCCGCCAAACGATATACATTCGCTTCTCGGGCGCGATAATCGCCGCCTTTAATCGTATCGTAAAACAAACGATAAATCGAATCGCCATCGTTTTGATAATTCTTGGCGGCATTAATACCTCCTTGCGCTGCAATGGAATGAGCGCGGCGAGGAGAATCCTGAATACAGAAATTCAATACATTGAAACCCAATTCCCCAAGAGAGGCCGCAGCAGAAGCGCCTGCCAAACCGGTTCCAATCACAATAATATCCAAACGACGTTTGTTCGCCGGATTCACCAATTTTTGATGATTTTTATAATTAGTCCATTTTTCAGCCAAAAGGCCTTCCGGAATTTTTGCATCTAATTTTATCATACAATTAAATTTTACTAAAATATGAAATCAAAAATACACCCCAACATTAAATATGAGCGATGCACTCACTTTCTGTGCTTTTTCTTTTTGCGTGTACCACTTCGGACCTTTTTCAACCAAACTTCCTACTCCAATTCCTGCTTGAAACAATTTTTTTGCGCGATAGATATACATAGGCCCTAACCACGAAGCAAAATGATTATCTCCAAATTGTTGATAAAAATACTGAAGAGAAATAAAAGAGGAATTAATATTATCTTTTAAGTGATAGTTAATACCAGCGCCAACGCTGCTAATGCCGGCGCCAACCTGTAAGCCCAAACGCATTTTGGGTATTAAAAATTCAAAGTCAGCGCCAATTAAAGAACCGCCACCCATAAAAGCGCCTATACTAAGAGCTGTATTTTTAGTGTTTTGTGCCGAAGTCACGACTGTTTCTTTTTGCTCTTCTTGCCCATAAAGAAAAACAGAACAAGAAAAACAGAATACCAATAAAACTACTTTGTTTTTCATTTTTTTAATTATTAAATAAAATTAACATTGTAAAATAAACCGGAACAACTGCAAAACCAATCATGATGACAGTCGCAACAACATTAGAGATAAATTTCACACGCGGATACCAGGTTTTTCCATTCAAACCCAACGTTTGGAAAGCGCTCCATACGCCGTGTGTCAAATGAAACCAGAGAGCTGCAAGCCAAAGAACGTAAATAATTGAATACCATGGATTAGAGAAAAGTTCAATTACTAAACCGGAACCTTCGGAAACGGCGTCCGGCAAATGGAGAAGTTCGGCCAACTGCATTTTGTACCAAAAGTTCCAAAGATGAATGATTAATCCCAATAAGATGATTAATCCTAAAACATACATGTTTTTAGCCGACCATTCGGTTTTCGTTTTGCTGCTGGATACATATTGATCCGCTCCTCTTGCTTTTTGATTTTGGAGCGTAAGCCAAGTTCCATAAACGATATGAATCGCAACACCGGCAGCTAAGACCAACGTTCCGGCGATTGCATACCAATTGGCGCCCAAAAGTTCACATATCCAATCGTATGCTTCGGTCGAAAAAAGCAAAGTCAAATTCATAGACATGTGAAAAAGCAAAAACAAAACAAGAAAAATACCCGATATGCTCATGATAAGCTTCCTGCCAATAGAAGAATTAAATAGCCAATACATAGAATTTTGTTTTTAATTATATTTGTTTAACAGATTCTCTTTGAAATGAACGTGCAAAATTAGCTCAAAAAAGCACAATTATCAAGATTTAGAGAAAGTATTTGATGTTTTGAACATACAATAAGAAGGACACAATGCATCCGGCTATTTTTTTTAAGCGCTAAACTATTCATTGTTTTAAATTTAAAGAGTACTTTTGTAATCTTAAATATTTTAATGAAACGTTATTTTATATATTTTGCTTACAACGGGAAAAATTATTGCGGTTGGCAAAAACAGCCCAATGGAATAACCGTACAGGAACGTATCGAAGAAAGGTTTAGTACTTTATTGCGTATTCCGGTTTCGATTACAGGGGCAGGACGAACCGATTCCGGCGTTCATGCGAAGATAATGACAGCGCACTTTGATATGGAATATGCATTAGATTGCGCTTTATTGAAAGAAAGATTAAACCGGATTCTTCCTTCCGATATTGCTGTTTGCAAAATTGTTCCCGTTAAGGCGGATGCACATGCCCGTTTCGACGCACTTTCGCGTACCTATAAATATTTTATTACCAATAAAAAAAATCCTTTCCGACACGAACTGTTACTTCAGGTAAATTACCCGCTGAATTACGACCGGATGAATGAAGCGGCTGAAATCTTATTGAAATACACCGATTTCACAAGTTTCAGCAAACTTCATACAGATGTTAAAACCAATAATTGCAAAATAATGAAAGCTAAATGGAATAAAGAAAATGATGATTGGGTTTTTACCATCCAAGCAAACCGTTTCTTGCGGAATATGGTACGTGCAATTGTCGGTACATTGATTGAAGTAGGAAAAGAAAAATTGTCTTTGGATGAATTTCGAAAGATCATCGAAAATAAAGACAGAAGAAATGCCGGAACTTCGGTAAAGGGAAATGCGTTATTTTTAACAGATATTGAATATCCTGAATCTTTGTTTGAAAATCAAGAATGAGAAAGAAAATAATACTGATAATCTGCTTGTTTGCTGCAATTGCAATGCATGCTCAAAAGGCAAAAGATGCTTTTATATCGTTGCCTGAATCCATGCTTTTGGATTTAAACAATAATGCTCGCCTTGATTTGGTTGATCTATATGAAGCCGGTCAAGAAGCGATTGTGTTAAATAGTTTCAAAGACTCAATATTCTTAGAAAAATTAACCGATGATTATTTTTATTTGAAAACAGAAGCAAGTTCAATACAAGGGATCGTTCTCCGAATGATTAACGAATCTTCGCTTTACTGCCTTATTCAGACCGCTTGCGCTCCGATTTGCGACAGTCGAATCGAATTTTACTCTGTTTCTTGGAATCAATTAAATTCGGATATTTTTATTACTCCGGCCACCTCTGCATGGTTTCTGAATGAAAATGAGAATCTTCCGACTTTAGATATTTCGCTGATGCAATGGATTTATGATCCGGAAACATCTTCTTTGCGTCAAATTTACAATACGCCGCAAAACTTGAGTAAGGAAGATCAGGCAAGGATTCTACACGCCGTCAAAAACGAAATAAAAGAATATAAATGGAACAGTATTCGATTCGAATAGCCGGTTACCGGCCTTGTCTATATCCAAAAATAAATTTATAACTTAAGCGTTGTTTCAACAGTTCTTCTTTTTGAAAGTTAAATTCTCTCATCCAATGCTGTTCGGATTGTTGCATCCAATAATAAAAATCCATATTTCGCTTATATTCACGAACATAATCAATCAAAGCATCTAAATCAAAATAATCAGATACAATTCCTACTCCTGCCTGCGCCGATTCATAAGCATTGCAGGATTGTTCGATATGCGTAGGCACCATTAATACCGGTTTTCCAAAATACATCGCTTCACAGACCGATTCAAATCCGGCAGTAGTAGCATATCCTTTACATCCCGACATGTATTTCAGAAACAATTTGTCATTTAGTTTATGAAAAGTCAAATGATCGTTCACAATCATTTCTTCCGGAACATCTTTTTTATCCCAAAAGAAATGCATATATACATCCGGATGTTGCTTTTGATATTCGATAATTTCATCTGCATAGTTTGAATTGAGTATATATCCATGTAAATAATCCCCATTTTCAGGCGTAAGTTCAAAAATTTCATCTCTTAATAAAGGTGGAACCACTACAATAGGACTGCCCTGTATATTCTCTTTTTTCTGAATGGATAATGCAAACAACCGCGCGGATTTTATACAGGTGACACGGGTGAAAAATTTCAACATACGCAACTGTGCTCTACTTTCATCCGGAAACCGGTATTCCGGATGTAAAAAAAGATACTGATGCGCTACGCTTACCGAAGGTATTTGGGGAGGAAAAACAGCATAAGCCAGTCCCGCCATTAAATCGTAAAAATTGACTACAACATCGGCATTTGTTTCTTTTATTTTATTTTTAATAAAATAGACACTTCGAATATAATAAGGTATTTTTAATACATTATAAACGATGCTGATCCATATATTTGTTTTTTTGTTATGAGCCGTCGGAAGAAAATTGGGACTGTCAAACCGATAAACCGGCGCCTCTATATTTTTGAAAAAAAATGAAGGCAATTCTCTGTGATTACTTTTACCTACCAAAACGGCAACTACCTCATGACCGTTCTTAACCAGCATTTTCCGCAAAGCAAGAGACTGGGTTAAATGCCCTCGTCCTTCTCCCTGAACCACAAACAAAAACTTCATTCAAATCTGTATTTAATATAGGCTATTTCAACAGCACAAAGGTAGCATTAAATTTTTCAATTCCACACAAACGAATAAAAATAGACGGAAGACAAAAGAAGTCGAACTAAAAACGTCTAAATACAATGGTCTGAGGCCACTGCTTAAACAGGTTCGCTCTTTACGAGAGTTCGGATCAATCCGAAGACGGCAAAAGGTTATTCATAGTTTAAGATCTTGGATTTGACGTCATAAATATACTCCATAAGATCTATTCCTAAAAAGATGCCAAAAAATATTGAAACATAAATCTGCTTATATGGATTCGCATCGGGATAATTAATAATAAAACTCCATAACAATTGGTATAGAAAGAAATAACTGACTCCCGAAAAGATAAAAGATTTAAGGAGAAAAAAAAGTTTTCTTTTTGCCATCAATTTTACATTATCATTATTTTCTACAGGAACATTTGTACTTTTTTTCAAAAAAATACCGCCAATCCTAAGAATCAATCCCAAAAAGAAAATAACAGACAGTTCTTTATACAGTATAATTAAATCGTTGAAAAGAATATCCCATATTGAAAGCAACAAAACAAAAAATCCCATTTCCGAAAAGAAAAAAGATTGAAAGAATAATATCGTTTTTTTCATTTTACTCAATTTATTACCTCTTATAAAAATAAATTGAAGAGATAATTAAGGTTATTATCTCTTCAATTTTACTATTATACTATTGTACAACCCATAGTGCATTACTATTCATACCCACAGCAATACTTCCTTTAATGAACATTGCTGATGAAGCCGGATCTTTAATTATTCGTTTTTCGAGGTTCTATACTACCCAAATAACCAAATAAGCAAATAAAATCCACACCAATATTGACGTGAACATTTACCACTTTATTTTCGGTCATTTTGAAATTGTCTAGATTTCGAAAAACTAAAATAAAAATGAAACTTTTTTCACTACAATGTATGTATCACTTATACATTTTTATTCTATAAGCACATTTTTATTTTAATTAATAAATTCGTATGCAAAATTACGCGAAAATAGCAAGATTTACAAGAAATATATTTAAAATCAGCGATTTAGGGAGAAAAAAACATAAAAGATTAGGAAAAATAAAAAATTCCGGCTAATTTTGCAAGATAAGACAAGGTAGGGGCCTCAGCCCCTCAGTATTTGAGGCTGAGTGGTTAACTACAGTGTTCTTTCATATTAAAAAAATTAAAGCCGCAAGGAAGTTGTGATAACTAAGCCTTGCGGCTATTTTTTTTAATCGCTGTTGATTTTAAC
>JAIRLY010000237.1 GCA_031259075.1 Dysgonamonadaceae bacterium
TAAATCATTTTTCGTTTCATGTTTAATAAAAATTTAATGTAATGTTATTTATAATTATGTTCTTTTTTATCTGTTCAACCCGCTTCGGGGTTGAAAGCGTTGTTGTTGTTTGTTTGTCCCCCAATCGCTTCGCTTCATTGGGGGTTATTTATCTTGAAGGCCTTCGGCCTTCCTTTTCTCCGGCGAAACTTCCGGTCGTGCTCTGAAAACACATTGCTTTCTGTTGGATGGCAGGCTTTCAGCCTGCTTTGAAATGAAAGGGTATTCTTTTCCGATGGGCGTTGCCCATCGCTATTGATTATCGCCCTTTCAGGGCTTCGCTTTTTTCTCTTTTCTCTATTTTCCATTCTTAACTTTTAGTTCTCTATTTTCCGTCTCCGGTAAAGACAACCGACATCTAATAAAACGATGAGAAAAATGATTTTTTTGATTCGAACAGTTGTCTTTACCATCGACCGGAATAAACGATGGTGATACAGGCGGCGGCGCCCATTCTTAACTCATAACTCTTAGTTCTTAGTTCGCTTCCAAGTCCCGGAGAGAAGCGATTTAAAAATACGAAGCGTGGGACTTTCAACTTTATCTGTCCTTGAGGTTCTAGACTACCCGTATCAACAAATAAGTATACCCACGCATCACGTGAACGTTTACTTATTCTTGTTGATACTGAAATTGTCTAGATTTCAAGGACAAGAATAAAAGCTAACGCTTTCTCAATTAATATGTAATGTTAAAAAATAATTTCTGTTTCTTTATGAATATTTGTTATTTTATGTTTAAAAACTGCACAAAGGTAGTGAGATTTTTTTAGAAAAACAAAAAAACACGAACCCTTCGGATAAAATGGGAATTGCTATGGAAAGAAGCGTTTATTTTGTTTCATCTTTGTTTTCAGCGAGCAATCCGTTGCATAAAAAAAACATCTATAAACCCTTGACTGGTTTTTATCCACGACTTCAATAATCCGGTTTCTACGTATCCGCTTTTTTGGAATAATTTATAACTGGGGAGATTCGATTTGGGGACGTAGGCATACAATTGTTTCAGTAAAAGGAAACGGAATGTATATTCTTCCATCAATTGCAATGCTTGGAAGCCAAATCCTTGTTTTCTGTAATTTTCATCCAGTAAAATGCCGATACCGGCTCGAAGATGAAGCGGTTCAAAATCGTACAGGTCGATCGTACCGATGGGATTTCCGTTTTTTTTCTCTGTAATCATTAATCGCAATTGGCGTGATTGGAAAATATCCTGAGAGGAATTTAAGAGATAATCCCTCAACACAAATTTGGAATAAGGCGCTAAGGTTGAACTGTGCCGCCAAAGTCTGGAATCATTTTCCCATTGATACAAAACATCCAGATCTTCCGGCTCCAATGCTCTCAGGCAAATGTTGTCATTTTCTAACAGTTTCATTTTCTATATGGATTTGTTTATTATCGGAAAGAAACCGGAGCGCCTGAATAACCTGTTTGTCGGGATAATTCATGGACCGGATTAATTCTTCCACTTTCATTTCTTTTTCAGACACACGTGCCAGTATTTCATTTATAATTGAACGGATTTGTGAAGACCCTGAACTCTTACTCTTCTTTGAAAGGCAAACATCGCAATGTCCGCAATCCGGTGCATCTTTTTCTCCAAAATATTTCAACAGAATGTTGCTGCGGCATATTTCCGAGCTTGTCCCATAATAAATGACGTTTTCTATTCGTTCTTTCAACCGGTCTTTCCGTTCCTCATAGACCGGACGGGGGATTTCAAGATATTTCAATTCTTCTCGATTTTGGAGATAATAAATGGTGGGTACTTTCCGGGCGGGAACGTAATGAATGATGCTTTGTGCGGAAAGCGATTTTAAACCTTCATAAACTTCATGAGAGGCCATTCCGGTTCGTTGCGACAACAATGTTTCGTTGACATATACGTAATCCGCAAAAAGTCCGGTATAGGATCGAAGTAAGGTTTGTATCAATTTGTCTAATTCCGGATTTAGATGAATATGATACAATTCGTCCCGGTTCATTGTAAATATCAACTTTGAATGTTTATCGGTGTCTTCTATATATTCGATATAACCCGATAAATCCAAAATTTTCAAAGCGCTGTGTACATGCGTCATATTGTAATGAAAAACGGAGCAAAACCGCTCTATTTCAAAATTGTGTCCGGTATTTATTCCCATTCCCATGCCTATTTCGAAAAAATACGCAAGTTTTTCATAGATTTCTTTTATAAATTCTTTTTCGGGAAATTCGTCTTTGATTCGTTTTTTCAATTGAGCCTGATCTTTCGTACTGTATAAAGCCACTGCGTACGATTTTTTTTCATCTCTTCCGGCTCTTCCGGCTTCCTGAAAATATTCTTCCAGCGAATTAGGCAATTCGAAATGAATCACTATTCTTACATCCGGTTTGTCAATACCCATACCAAAGGCGTTGGTACACACGATTATTCGGCATTGATCGGATTTCCAATTGTTTTGTTTTTTTATTTTATCATCCGAAGTAAGTCCTGCATGAAAAAAATCGGCGTTAATTCCCTGCCGTTGCAGTTCGGTTGCTATTTCTTTGGTTCTTTTCCGGCTGCGAACATATATAATTCCGCTTCCGGCAACATTATTGAGGATTTTAACAATTTCGTACAGTTTGTCTTCTGTTTTGCGAATGACGTATGCAATATTTTTTCTTTCAAAACTTTTACGGAAAACATTTTTTTTACGGAATCGTAATTTATCTTGAATGTCGTCAATCACTTCCGGAGTTGCTGTCGCTGTTAACGCCAAAACAGGAACATCGGGAAGAAGATTCCGTAATTCCGCAATTCGCAGGTAAGAGGGACGAAAATCATAACCCCATTGTGATATACAGTGCGATTCGTCGACGGCAATTATGCAAACGTTCAAATATCGTAGTTTAGCTAAGAATAACTCAGTCGTTAATCTTTCGGGAGATACATAAAGAAATTTATAATCGCCGAAAATACAATTTTCCAAAGCGGTCAGGATTTCCTGACGACTCATTCCCGAATGAATCATCGCCGCTTTGATACTTTTTTTCCGTAAGGCGTCTACCTGATCTTTCATCAATGCGATGAGTGGAGTGATTACGATACAAATTCCCTCCATTGATAAGGTTGGTATTTGAAAAGTCAAAGATTTTCCTCCGCCCGTCGGCATTAATCCGAGGGTATCGTTCTTTTCGTAGATAGAAGTTATAATTTCTTCCTGTAAAGAACGAAACGAATCGTACCCCCAGTACTGCTTAAGAATATCGTGGAACCGAAACATAGCCATTGGAAGTAAAAAATGAAAATAAATTGTTACTCTTTACTTTTTATTTCTGAACTTATTCTTATGTCTTTTATTAATAGTTGAATACTTGCAACATTATTGTATGTATTTTCTTCGATTGTATAACAGATATCGAACGGTTTCAAGGCTTTAATATCGTCGTAAAAATGATACATTCCAAAAGCAATGGCTTGGATCACATTTTCGGATGAATCGTCCACAAGTTCCAATTTGATATGTTCCAATTCTTTTCCTACCAATTTACTTGTTCCGACGTCTCTTACTCCGAACGAGCAAAAAACAGGTTTTTGATTATTCGGCCCGAAAGGACGCATTGATTTCAAATCCGACAATAGCTTTTCATTTATTTCGTTGAAATTCAATGATATATCAATATCTAAAGTTTGGATCATTTGTCCTTCAACCATATATTTATCAGCATAATCCTCCAAACGTTCTTTGAACGATTTCAGGTTTTCTTCTTTAATTGTTATTCCCACAGCAAATGTATGTCCTCC
Organism: Dysgonamonadaceae bacterium; assembly: GCA_031259075.1. Lineage (GTDB taxonomy): Bacteria > Bacteroidota > Bacteroidia > Bacteroidales > Azobacteroidaceae > Azobacteroides. The sequence goes on from JAIRLY010000237.1 coordinate 3,811, forward strand.
AAAATTTTCAAGAAGATCTTTTGTAGATTCGATTGCGGTGTAAATATCAAAGCCATTAACGGAACGTGCCGAACCTGAAATAAGTTCATTGGATTCGGTCAACACAATAGCCGGTTTACAGTATTTTTCCGTCAGGCGGGAAGCAACAATTCCGATGACTCCTTTATGCCATGAAGGATCAAAAACAACAATAATTTTACCATCTATTAAATGTGGATTTTCTTCAATAATAGCATAAGCTTCGTCAGTTGTTCGCTTATCCAACTCACGGCGATCATCATTGTACTGGTCGATGTTTTCACTTTTTTCTTTTGCAGTTTTAAAATCTTTGGCCAATAAAAGATCTACTGCTTCTTTTCCATTCATCATTCGGCCGGAAGCATTGATGCGTGGGCCAATCTTGAATACGATATCACTGATGGTAATTTCTTTTCCCGATAATCCGCAGACATCAATAATTCCTCTTAGGCCTTTACTTGGATTTTGGTTCAACTGTTTTAATCCGATAGTAGCTAAAACCCTATTTTCGCCGGTAATCGGGACGATATCCGAGGCGATACTTACGGCACACAAATCCAATAAATTCCGAAGATTGGAAAATTCAATTCCATTGTTGAGCGAAAACGCGTGCATAAATTTAAAACCTACTCCACAACCGGAAAGATGCGGGTATGGATAAATCGAATCTTCCCTTTTGGCGTCTAATATAGCGACCGCAGGCGGAAGTTTTTCATCCGGCATGTGATGGTCGCAAACAATAATATCAATACCCATTGTATTCGCATACGAAATCACTTCGTTGGCCTTGATTCCACAATCCAGCGCAATAATCAGATTGATATTATTTTCATGTGCATAGTCAATCCCTTGTACGGAAATACCTGAACCTTCGTCTGTGCGATCGGGAATATAGTAATCGAGTTTGGATTTCAGGCAATATCGTTCTAAAAACTTATAAACGAGAGCTACTGCTGTAGTTCCATCCACATCGTAGTCTCCATAGATAAGTATTTTCTCCTTATTGCCTAATGCTTTTTCAAGACGGGCGACTGCTTTCCGCATATCTGGAAATTTAAAAGGATCGTGCAAATCACGCAGACTTGGGTTAAAAAACTTCTGTATCTCTTTTTCTGTTGTTATATCCCTCTGTATCAGCAAAAGGCAAACAGCGGGACTCAATTTGAATTTTAGAGAAAGTTCATTCCGTTTAAGTATCTGTTTGTGTGTAGGGGATTGATAATTCCATTCTGGTGTCATTTATATATTTTTTTTTATTTTTTCTCTCTCTCTCTGGTTGATTCTATTCTCCATTCGAATTTATTTTAATCGACTTGTAAAGTTACAAAATTATTGTAACATTTATGTAATATTTTTATTATTTTGTTGCGATTGCAATCGTGAAACTGTTCCTAAATAACCACCGTGATGTCGTTTTGCATAATCGGATGCTGTAAAATTGATTTTTTTCATGGTTTCAACTACCAGCAAATCACCGATTACAGTCATGGCGGTAGTCGACGTAGTCGGCGTTAATCCTAAAATACAAACTTCTTGCGGATTTCCGGTAAATAAACAGACATTTGCCGATTTTGCCAAAGAACTTTCAGGGTTTCCGGTGATAACTATAAATTTAATATCGGGAATCAGGTTTCGCGCCAATCCGATTAGTTCTATAATTTCGCGGGTTTTTCCTGAGTTGGAAATTAACAACATAATATCATTTTCCCGCAGGATACCTAAATCTCCATGTTGTGCTTCGCTGGGATGAAGGAAACAGGCCGTTGTTCCGGTTGAACTAAAAGTTGTAGCCATATTGGATGCAATTTGGCCGGCTTTTCCCATTCCGCTGGTTACTAATTTTCCTTTTTTAGTGTGGACTTGTTCGATAATGAGATCTGTTGCTTGTTCGTAATCCTCTGTTATAGGGATGTTTTGAATGGCATCAAGCTCTTTTTGTATGATTATTTTTAAATCTTGTATCATATAATTTATATTGTTTTGCAGAAAAAAAATTGCCCTTGTATCCGGTACATTTCATCAGGAAACAAGTAATTCTTCTTTCAAAATATCTAATCCCTGTTGTAAAGAAATCTTCGCTCTCCAGTTAAGTAATTCGAGATTTTTTGCAATCGGCGCTATGGCATACATCGTTTCATTTTGCCGGTAGGGAAGTCCTCCCCAATAGGCATTTATTTTTTTGTGAAACACTTCTTCCATGAGGTTTCCTGCTTCCCGAAGAGAATGTCCCTTGCCGGTTCCTAAATGAAGTTGCGTATAAAGATCTTTGAATACGAACAAGTTATTCAATAAAGTATAGAAGAAATCAGCAATATCGTCTACGTGAATAAAATCAAGTATCTGTTCTCCTTTTGTAAAATTGACCGGTGTAACGGAATCCATAGCATCTATCATAAAATCAAGCACTTTCTTCTGTTGATTTTTTCTTCCGTATGGAGAATAGACTACGATGTTGATCCATTTCCATGAAGATTGTGTTTGGTAAAATTGAATGATAGGTCGTAAAGCCGTTTTTGTAGCGGAATACAGGTTATTAGCAAAATATTCGCCCGCTCCATACAAAAATTCGGTAAAAGTACCGATATTAATAAAACAGGTACATTTTGTATGAGAAATCGCTTCCAATAATAGAGTACTGAACAGCAAATTACTTTGGATAATTTTTGCTGCGTTTTCGGCATCGTTATGGGTGTTGAATAGAGTTGCTAAATGGATCACAATATCAGGATCATATTCAATCACTTTTTCCCGCCAATCTTGATTTTGTACATTTATATAATTGATCGATAAATTACCGAATAAGCTTTGAGCTTTTTCAGTATTTCGAATTAGTAGACAAAGCTCATTGATACCTTTTTCATATAAGAAAGGGATCATTGTTTTCCCAACAAATCCGGTTGCTCCGGTAATGATTATTTTCATAATTAAAAGGAGTAATTAATTTCAGTTAGTTCTTTTTTGTCGGATTCTTCCGAATCATGAATTTCAGGTATCAAATCCATTAACACAGAAGTTCCTTGCGCAATACCTTCAAATGCCATCCAAATACCGGGCGCTATAGTTAGACGCCGGTAATTTTTTTCGGGCGACAAAATAATTTCTTCAAACTGTCCGTAGGTATCACTACCGGGACGTTCGTCGTACAACACAAATTTGATTTCCCCTATCGGCACTACTATGTTCAGTGTTAACCGATTATGGCATTTCCATCCTTTAATTGCACCTTTCCGGATTTGAGAAAAATATACTTCCCCAAAACCGGTGTAACCTTCGTCGGTTGATTTTAATGCGTGTAAAACATCACCTTTTTCTACGGCAATACGTTTCAACGGATATGTAATTACTCCTTTCATTTTATTTTGTCCACATAAGTTGCTGTTTAGCAGCTTCTTTTACATAAAGTTCAATTTGTTTAACAGTTAAGTTATATAAATCTGCATTTTCTTCAAGGTAAAAAGCTTTGTACCATTGGGCAATCATTGTTACACATTGCTCATAATGCAAGGTCGAATGCCAATTTAAATAAGCCAAGGCTTTATCACAATTGAGCCTCAGTAAAGTAGCTTCTTCAAATGGAGCATTTCCGGTCAGTCGGATAGTTTTATCCGGTTCCAATCCCCATTGTATCGCTAAGTCTCGTACCAATTCAAATACCGTTTTTGTTTGTTCGGCGCGCGGACCAAAATTGTAGGCTTCTCCATTTTGGGATTGTTTTTCGTAAAGGCGCTGTCCTAACGTCAGATACCCGCTGAGAGGCTCTAAAACGTGTTGCCACGGGCGTGTAGCTTTTGGACTGCGGATTTCCACTATTTCTTGTCGGCTAAATGCTTTTACACAATCCACTACAATTCGGTCTTTTGCCCAATCGCCACCTCCGATTACATTCCCTGCGCGAGCTGTTCCCATTTTAATATTGGGCATCGACTTGATGAACGAATGCCAATAACATCTAATTATTAACTCTGCCGCGCCTTTGGAACCGGAATAAATGTCTTTTCCACCCAAGGCATCCATTTCACGATATCCCCATATCCACTCTACATTGTTGTAAGCTTTGTCGCTGGTGATAAGTACACAAGTACATTCCCATGAAATATTCCGTATACTCTCAAGTAGCGAAGCCGTACCCGTTACATTGGTTGTAACTGTATCAAAAGGATGGGTGTAAGAAGCCGACACGATGGCTTGCGCCGCTAAGTGAAAAATAAAATCCGGTTTTATTTGTTGTATATAATTGTTTAATGCTTCTTTGTCGCGTATATCTCCAAAATGGTGGTGAATTTTTTCTGCTAACGATAATGTTTCAAAAACGGATGGTGTTGTTGGAATATCTTTCGAAAATCCATAAATCTCTGCACCCATTTTTAATAACCAAGTAGTCAGCCATGAACCTTTAAATCCCGTGTTACCGGTAATTAATATTTTTTTTCCTTTGTAAATATTATTAAAAGCCATAAAGAATTTCGTTTTTTTATTCTTTCCAAACTTTCCATGGAGCTTTGTTTTCGTTCCATAATTGATTAAGTTCCGTATTATCTCTCAGAGTATCCATCGGTTTCCAGAAACCGACATGCTTGTATGCATGTAGTTGCCTGTCATTCAATATTTTTCGTATTGGTTCTTTTTCAAATACATCGTTATCACCTTCCAAGTAATTGAAAACTTGCGGTTCGCAAACAAAAAAACCGGCATTAATCCAAGTCCCTGTTTCAGTTGGTTTTTCGATAAATGATTCAACGGTTCCGTCTTCGTCATTCATATTCACTATACCTAAGCGTGCTCCCTGTTGATAGGCCGTCATAGACAAATATTTGTTGGAGGCTTTGTGTGAAGCGATTGTTTTAGCAATATCCACATCGGCTACCCCGTCTCCGTAAGTTAGACAAAACGGTTCATTCTTGACGTATTTTTGAATACGTTTGATACGTCCACCTGTCATCGTATTTAAACCGGTATCAATCATTGTAACTTTCCATTTTTCCGAGTGATTATCCAGAATCTCGACGCTGTTATCAGACAAATCGACCGTTAAGTCGCTATTATGTCGAAAATAATTGGCAAAATACTCTTTAATGACATATTGTTTGTATCCGCAACAAATAATAAATTCATTTATTTCATAAAAACTATACATCTTCATGATATGCCATAAAATAGGCTTTCCTCCTATTTCTACCATGGGCTTTGGTATTAAATTCGTCGCTTCGCTCAATCGAGTACCGAATCCACCAGCTAGTATTATCGCTTTCATAACTTTTTTTATATACAAATGTATGACATATTTCGATATAAAGCAAGTCTTCGTTTGAGATAGAAAAAAGCTCCGTTAAAAAATAATTTCAATAAGAAGATATTATGAGGGAATTTTCGATTGATAAAGAATTTATAGAAAGTATTTATCGATAGATAATGAATGACGTTCGGATATATGATTGACTGTTTTTTAGATAATTGTGCAAGGAAGTTTTTCAATACTTTTTTTACCTCTATTTGTTTTTTATTATTTAATTCGCATGGGAACGACCGATCGGTAAATCGAGTATAAACTTGCATTTGCTCCGGTTCCAAAAAAATACCGTTTTGTTTTAAATATTGAGTATGTAATTGGGTTACTATTTCGATTTTGTTTTCGATTTTTTTATCATCTTGAGCTGTTTCACTATCCTCGTGTTTTCGATAGCGAGTTAAAACAGCAGGAATATTGTGTCCTTGAGTATATTTTAATATTTCAATCCATAAACCGTAATCTTCCGCGTTGTGATATTGTTTGGGATATTGCAAATGATGTTGATCCAATACCGCTTTGCGCAGCATGACGGAAGGATGATTAAACGGCGACTGAAAAAAAGCGAAAGCACGGATTTTCTGATCGGAAACAGCGAAATCGACTTGCTGGCTATAATGTGTTTTATTATTAAAAGACTCCATCGAATTTCCGCAAATGCCGATTTCAGGATGAGCTTCCATGTATTTATACTGCAATTCCAATTTGTTCGGCAAAGCGACATCATCGGCGTCGATTCGGGCAATGTATTTGCCTTTGCATAAAGAAAGTCCTTTATTGAGACTGTAAATTAGTCCTTGATTTGTTTCATTGTTGACGAGCGTTATACGTGGATCCTGATATTGTAAGATAATTTCACGAGTGGAGTCTGTGGAGGCATTATTGATAATAATCAATTCCAGTTGCCGGAATGTTTGAGTTAAAATAGAATCAATTGCTTCGCAAAGGTATTTTTCTCCATTGTAAACGGGCAAAATGACTGATATAATTACTTCATTGGTTTTCATTATTATTGTTATTATGTTTAAGACAATTTTTGAGACGGTTTAATTCGAACCCTATTTTAGCTATAACAGGATGAATGTAAAGAAACCGGATAAATCGTTTTTCATTTGGTTCGAGATTTACTGATGCAGTTTCAAAGTTGTCTTTCAACAATTTCATTATAAATGGATCTTTGAATTGCTTCATTACCTCTTTTTTTGTGAGAAAAGTAATACTTCTCACGATGAAAGTTGCATGTTCTACCGGATTTTTTTCGGCTATATCCGGATGGATTTGAATTAATTGAAGATAAGCTATTATCAGTTTCTTGATGTGATGAGTAAGATCATTTGTACGCATCACAGATGTTTTCAATTGACGATAATAGTAGAAAGGTTCTTTCAGAATTACGGTTTTCAACTGTTGATAATAATACAATTCAATGAGATACAGCATGTCTTCGCCAATTTTCAGATCTTCGTTCAATTGCAAGGATATTAAAAAATTTCGTTTAAAAATTTTCCCCCACAACTCAGAACGTATTCCGGAAATAAGCAAGAATTGTTTCAAAATTTCGGCGCTTGTTTCCGTTTTGTTCTCGGTATAAATCAAATTCTGCGCAATCTTCTTATCTTTAACAAGGAAACAATTACAAAAAACAGCATCTGCATTTAATTCCGAAGCAGTATTCAACATTTGTTCCAAAAAATCGCCGGTTACCCAATCATCGCTATCTATAAATGTAATCCATTTGCCTTGAGCTTTGTTTATGCCGAAATTCCGGGCGGAACTTGCACCGCCGTTCTTTTGGGTCAATATTTGGATGCGGAAATCTTTTTGAGCATATTCCAGACAAATAGCGTTGCTACTATCCGTACTACCATCATCTACCAATAGTAATTCAAAATCCGTAAATGTTTGGTTGATAATACTATCCAAACAGTCGGGTAAATATTTTTCTGCGTTGTAAACGGGAACTACGATTGAAATTTCCGGAATTTGCATTTTATCAGAATTAATTCATACAAAGTAATCGCTTTATTGATCAGTCGTCCGAAACAATACGAACCTTTGTATTTAAATAATTTATGGAAATCGGCGTCTATTTTTTCAAAATAATCGTAATCGGCCAATATGGCGGGCTGGAGCAATTTTTCCAATATCTTTCTTCTTTCCTGCATGTGCAGAGTCATGTTTAGATTGCTTATACCATCCATGTTAAAACGAGCGATCGTTGTATCAACGTATTTTACTTTTACACCTTCCAAGACGATTGTTTTCAAAAAAAATAGCCAATCGGAAACAATTTTATAATTTTCATCGTATAAGCCGTATTTATCAAACAATTTTCGTTTGATAAATGTTGCTTGGTGGGGGATGTTGCTGATGAAAAAATCAAATAAAGTTAAACTTTTTCCCTCTTTTGCACGATGATAAGCATGTCCTTTGTCTACTATTGCTTTCTTGGGATATTGTTTTAAAAAATTTCCGGTAATAATCTCTTCGGAATAATTTGTATTGAAAACTTTTTCTAAAACCGTTTCCGAATAGAGTGTATCGCCGCTATTCAAAAATAAACAGTATTCTCCTTTGGCTTGGAGGATGCCTTTATTCATGGCATTGTAAACTCCTTTATCCGGTTCGCTTGTCCAGTAAGTAATTCTGTTTTCATATTGTTTGATAACATTTACACTGCTATCGGTAGAGCTTCCGTCAATGATAATGTATTCAAAATCGGAAAAAGTTTGGGAAATGACGCTTTCGATGGTTTTTTGAAGACCGGCAGCGTCGTTGAAGTTAATAGTGATGATGGATAATTGCTTATTCATTGCTTAATAGGAGGATAAATATTTAATTTTTTTCTGATTCTGCAAAAACTATATTTTCAAGGCAACCATATAAAAATGTTCAATAGCGAAAATTTTTGTTTTTTCCATTCCGATACGGTAAAAATTTTAGCGCTAAAATATTTGCCTGTTCATAATTTATTTTATACTGCAAAGGTAATATTTTTTAAGTGATACGGTAATTTAAAGAAAGTCTATATGCAAAATCCGGTACTTATTTTTACCAGTAAACACAATGACTGCCGCTTTTAGATCTGGACGATCGCCCAGCCGGTGGGAAGCGAGGTATTGTTCCATCTGCATCCGTCCCTTTTCCTGTTGCGCCGCGATTTCCGCTTCGCTTGCATCCGTTTTGCAATATTTCAGTTCCAGCGCCCACTCGTATTTTATCTGCGGCAGCAGAGGACTGCGTTGCAGGTAAATATC
>JAIRLY010000264.1 GCA_031259075.1 Dysgonamonadaceae bacterium
TATCTTTTTCGTGGCCGCCTGCCGCAGTTTCGGTATTCCGGCGCGCATCGAAAGCAGCACGGGGAAAACCCAATACTTTGAAAGCGGACAATGGGTAGATGTGATGTTCGAGCCGGACAATTCGCTTAATTTGTCCAAGGCGAAACTGACGGTGCACAACGCGCCCGGCAACCTCACCAAGCCCGGCTACTACACGCACTACACGCTGGCGTATTTTAAGGACGGCGACTTCCAAACGCTCGATTTTGAAAACAACCCGCAGGTGTCGCGCTTCCCCTACACCCTCGACCTGGACGAAGGCTACTACCGCCTCATGACAGGCAGCCGCGCCAACGACGGCTCGGTGTTTGTCCACACTGAATATTTCGAGTTGAAGAAAAACGCGCCTGCCCGCATCGATATTCGCTTGCCGGAAACGGAAGGGAAATTATTTGTAAAAGGAACTGTGGACATGAACTCAATAGTTGTTTTGGACAACGGTGCCAAGGCCACGTTGAAAGAATTGTCGCAGGGAAAAGGGTTGATGCTTTGTTTCCTCGACACGAGCAAAGAGCCGTCGAAGCACATCCTGCAAGACCTCCCGGCCGTGCAGCAGGCGCTGGACGAATGGGGCGGAGGCGTGCTCCTTCTGACCTCCGGCGGCAAGGCTGCTACCGCTGCCGATGTTTCGGCGTTTAAGGGCTTGCCGCAAAACACGAGCTGGGGCGTTGACGCCCGTCGGGAGCTGCTGCAGGCCGCCACCGGCGCGCTGCAAATCGACTTCAACGACAATTTCCCGCTGACGCTTTACGTTTCCCGCAATGGCGGCGTCCTGTATTCGGTCGCCGGCTACCGCATCGGCACCGGAGAGGAGATCTTGAAGATTATACGGCAAGAAAATAAAATAGAATAAAAATGGGCACTCACTTTTTTATAAATATTTTGATAACAACAAAGATAGTCGTTTAACGTAATAAAATATTTTTCTCTTGTGTCATAAAAATTTATATTTTATTTAATACTGTAATCTAAACATATAAAAGAGAGAAAGAGGCCTTTCTTATCTAATTTACTTTCTTTTATTTCTATCTTCAAATATAATTTTTTATCTTTGAATAAAAAATTTATGAAAATCATTTGTATAGGAATGAATTATGCCGCTCACAATAAAGAGTTGCATAATACGTTAATTACAAAAGAACCGATCATTTTCATGAAGGCCGATACTTCTTTGTTGAAAGAAGGAAAACCTTTTTATATACCGGATTTTTCTTCGGATGTGCAATATGAAACGGAAATTGTAGTGAAAATTAACCGTTTAGGTAAAAATATAGCACGACGATTTGCTCACCGGTATTTCAATGAAATTACGATAGGTATTGATATGACGGCTCGAGACTTACAACGTAAATTCAGAGAGGCTGGATTGCCATGGGAACTTTGTAAATCGTTTGATAACTCAGCTGTGACGGGTGATTTTATTCCATTGGAAAGTTTAAATGAAGATATAAACCATTTGTCTTTTCATTTGGATATTAATGGAGAAACAGTGCAAGAAGGAAATACTTCCGATATGCTGTTCAAAGTAGATGAAATAATTGAATATGCAAGTAAATTTGTAACGCTTAAAATGGGAGATCTTATTTATACAGGCACTCCTGCGGGAGTTGGATGCGTGAAGATTAATGATCGATTGCAAGGATACATCGGCGAAAAAAAATTGTTGGATTTTTATGTAAAATGAAAAAAATGGAGGAAATAAAAGAAATAAAGAGAATAAAGGAAATAAAAGGAATAAAAAAAATAGGAATAGCGCTTTTGCTTTTTTCATTTTTTTCGTTTCCATCCTTTTCTGCGGATTATGCATCAAGTTCAGTATTAGCTACAGGGAAATGGGTACAATTGAAAGTTTTGGAAAATGCTATTTACAAATTGACTTACGATGATATAAAAAAAATGGGCTTCAACGATCCGTCTAAAATAAAAATATATGGATATGGGGGCTGGATACTGGAACAAAATTTCACGAAGCCATATATAGATGATTTACCCGAAACAGCCGTTTGGATAAATAAAGGGAATGATAACCTGTTTAACTCTGGAGATTATCTTTTGTTTTACGGTAGAGGAACGGTAAAATGGACATACAATTCATCGAATGATTTTTTTGAACACGAAAATAATCCTTATTCCACGTATGGATCTTATTTTATAACGGAAAATGAACAGGGTCCGAAAGAAATGTCTGTCCAAAATTCGTATTCCAATACATCTACTGAAGTTACGACGTTTGATGATTATCAATTGCATGAAAAAGAATTAAAAGCAATTATTAATTCCGGACGGGAATTATTTGGAGAAAGTTTTTCCGGAAATCCATCGCAAAATTTTACATTTTCTATTCCGGGTATAACCAATGATCCGGGAAAAGTTTGCCTGTCTTTTGCAGGAGGGCCTCAGGAAACAAAAACCGTATTCTTATCTATCGAAGACAAACAAATACTCAGTTTGAATATTACGGCGAAGGGAGATTACAAAAAAGCAGATCAGGTAACCGGAGTAAAACCTTGGCTTGGAGATAAATCAGAAAATACAACGGTGAAAATTGATTACAATTCGACGGGTATTTCGTATCTCAACTACATCAGTTTAAATATGAAACGGAACCTTCGTTTTTATAATAATGCCTATGCTTTATTTCGCGATAAAGCAAGCCGCAATTCTGCGCTGAAATATACAATTGATAATGCATCTTCCAGTTGTTTGGTTTTCGACATTACGGATATTCAGGACATTCGTTTGGTTCAAACTTCTTTGAACGGTTCAAAATTGAGTTTTGGAGCAAATACGAAAGGGATTGTTTCCGAATATGTGATGGTTGATATAAGTAAATCTTTTCCGGTTCCGGAAGTAATGAAAGAGATAAAAAATCAGAATTTACATGCTCTCCCGCAAACCGATATGGTTATTATTGTTCCTGAAGGATACGTATCTTTTGCAGAAACACTGGCCGAAAAACATAGAAACCTGCAAGGATTGCGGGTTACGGTAGTACAGCCGAAACAGATTTATAATGAATTTTCATCCGGAGTTCCGGATGCAACTGCTTATCGCCGGTTCATGAAAATGTTTTATGACAGAGCAAAAAATGAAAATGAAAAACCGAAATACCTCTTACTTTATGGAGACGGTATTTTTGACAACCGACATTTGACGGTTCCTAAGATAGACAATCAATATTACCTGCTTACTTACCAAGTTCAAAAATCGGCAGATGAAAGTTATTCTTATGGAACGGACGACTATTTTGGATTTCTGGACGATAATGAAGGAGTGAACTTAGATAGCAATCAATTGGATATAGGAATAGGCCGTTTTCCGGTAAATTCTTATGAACAAGCGGAAAATGCACTAAATAAAGTGATCGCCTACATGGACAATACAAATTACGGACAATGGAAAAATACGGTGATTTTTACTGCCGATGATACAGACTCCGACGACAAATCCTTTCTTCATGTTACCCAAGCCGATGAATTAGCAAGGTATGTAGAAGAGAAACATCCTGAATATAATGTCAAAAAATCTTATATGGATGCTTTTCAACCTCAGGATGTGAATGGGAAAAGAAGTTATCCGGATGCAAAAAAAAAGTTGTTGGCAACCTTAAAAGAGGGCTGTTTCTTAATGAATTATACCGGACATGGAAACACTAAATCCATATCCGGAGAAGACATGATGTATATAACGGATATTCGTAGCATGAATTTTGAAAATCTTCCGCTATGGATAACAGCGACTTGTGATTTCGGTTGGTTTGACGGAATAGAAACTTCTGCCGGAGAAGAAGTCTTTTTGAATAAAAAAAGCGGAGGAATCGCTTTATTTACGACCACTCGAGTGGTTAGTTCGGATGGTAACTTTAAACTGAATAGAAGATTAATTCAAAATATATTTACTGCTAAAAAGGATGGAAAACATCTTTGTTTAGGAGATATTATACGACAAAGTAAATTGGAAATCGGGGTCGGAACCAATAAACTTAATTATGTCTTGTTGGGTGATCCCGCTTTGAGATTAAGCTATCCGGAATCGAAAGTACAACTGGACCGGATCAATGGAAAAGTGATTGATGAGAACGAAATTGTTAATTTTCCCGCATTAGAAAAAATGACGCTGGAAGGACAAATTGTAGATGAAACGGGAACATCGATCAATGAATTTAACGGAATTTTATACACTGCAATCTACGATGCAAAGCAAACCATAGAATCGGTAACTACCCGAGTGAGAAAAATCAGTGAAAATAAAGATACAACTGTTCATTTCAATTACACCGATTATTCGAATATTGTATATGTAGGAAATAATAAAGTTGAAAACGGACATTTTTCTTTCTCATTTTATGTTCCGCAAGATATATCTTATACGAAGGATTTAGGAAAAATGATTTTTTATGCTTCAGATGAAAGCGAGCATACGGACGCTTCCGGAATGTTTCAAAAATGTACTTTTTACGGTACAAGCGATGATTTTAAAGATATAGATAAACGGCCTGAAATTATTACAATGTTTTTGAACAACCAATCGTTTAAAGACGGAAGCGACGTTAATGAAACTCCGTTTTTCTATGCTGAAGTAATTGATGAAACAGGAATTAACATAACCGGAAACAGTTCGGGACACGATATTTCGATTCATATTGATAATACTCCTCCTCAACGTTTTTATGTTTTAAATAACTATTATCAACCGGAAAATGCACAAAAAGGAAACATTGGTTTTTCCATTCCCGCTTTGCCGGAAGGAGAACACGAATTAGTTTTCAAAGTTTGGAATATTTTGAATAATTCAACTTCTGCTTCTCTCCGGTTTAATGTTGTAAAAGGGTTAAAACCGGAAATATATAATCTTTCCGCACATCCCAATCCGGCAAAAGAAAAGACGGTATTTCGATTGGAATACGACAGACCGGAAGTTCCTGTAGAAGTAGAAATACGAATTTATGATCTAACCGGTCGTTTGATATGGTCGCATTTGGAAACAGGCGCTTCATCTTATCCCCAATCTTATCCCATTGAATGGAATCTAACCAACAATGCAGGAAGTAAGGTAAATTCGGGTGTGTATATTTATCAAGCGCTCATTAAAACCGCTAAAGGAAAGGAAACAACGAAATCGAAAAAAATAATTGTATTATAATTAATAAAAAATAAAAAATGAGCAAGATCAAGTTAATAACATTAGTCTTTATATTATTATTTGTAACAGGTTATACAAAAGCTCAAAATCAAGAGTCGAAAAAAGAGTTCAATCCCATACAAACGGGAATACCTTCTTTAACGATTGCCCCCGATGCTCGAGGAGGCGGAATGGGAGACATTGGAGTTGCTACCGAACCGGATGTGTTTTCGCAACATTGGAATCCGGCCAAATATGTTTTTGCATACAGTAAGGCAGGTGTGAGTTTGTCTTATACTCCATGGTTGGCAAAATTAGTAAGTGATATCGACTTGGTTTATGCCTCCGGTTATTTCAAATTGGGCGACAGCGAACGTACAGCTATTGGAAGTTCAGTCCGTTATTTTTCTTTGGGAAAAATTTTGTTGACTCAGGGAGAAAATGATCCGGTAACGGAAACAAGCCCGTATGAAGTATCGGTCGATGTAAGTGTTTCTCTTAAAGCATCGGAAACATTTTCATTGGCTGCCGCTTTCCGGTACATTTATTCCGATTTGGGCGCCGGAGTGATAGAAGATTTAGATCCCGCCAGCGCTTATGCCGCCGATATAGCCGGATATTACAATAATTACCTGATGCTTGGAGGAAACGAATGTATGTTGGGATTAGGCTTTAATATCTCCAATATCGGCAGCAAAGTATCTTACGATGGCGGTAATCATCAGCTATTCCTCCCTGCCAATTTGCGTTTGGGCGGCTCTCTCCTTTTCCCGTTAGATGATTATAATACACTGTCGCTGAACGCCGATGTAAATAAGTTTTTAGTTCCTACTCCTCCGAGTGTATCCACAGAAACAAGAGATTCTCTATGGGTAAAGTATAATGCCATCTCTTCTATTTCGGGTATTTTCAAGTCTTTTTCCGATGCTCCGGGAGGTCTGAAAGAAGAATTGCAGGAAATATTTTGGTCGATTGGTGCAGAATACGCATACAATAATCAGTTCTTTGTTCGAGGCGGATATTTCCACGAAAATAAAAATAAAGGTATTCGACGTTATTTTTCTTTGGGCGCCGGTTTTAAATTAACCGCATTCCAAATGGACATAGCCTATTTGATTTCTACTGTTCCATCCAATCCATTGGATCAAACCTTGCGTTTCTCTTTGAGTTTTGATATGGACGGATTGAAAAATTTAGTGCGTTGATGGAGAAAATACGTGTGGGATTCGGATATGATGTACATGCATTTGCAACTAATCGAGAATTATGGTTGGGAGGCGTCTACATTCCTTATAGTAAAGGGCTGCAAGGACATTCGGATGCCGACGTCGTCATTCATGCAATTTGCGACGCTCTGCTTGGAGCGGCCAACTTGAGGGATATCGGCTATCACTTTCCGGATACTTCCGGGGAATTTAAAAATATTGATAGTAAGATACTTTTGACGCAAACAATGCTTTTGATTCAATCCAAAGATTACAAATTAGGAAATATCGACATTACTATTTGTGCCGAAAAACCTAAACTTAATCCTTTCATTCCACAGATGAAAGCCTGTTTGACGGAAGTAATGAAGGTAGAAGAAGAAGATATTTCTATTAAAGCGACTACTTCCGAAAAAATGGGATTTGTAGGGCGTGAAGAGGGGATTGCAGTCTTTGCGACCACATTACTATATAAATCGGTCGAATGAAATACAGATTTCTATTTTTTTTCGTTTTCTTTTTTTATATAATAAGCATTACATGTGCAGAAGAAATCTCAATGTACCGGTTGTTGTTGACTGATAAAGGTAATTCGCATTATCGCGTGGAGTGGCCTGAAGAATTTCTTTCTCAAAAATCAATTGACCGGAGAAAAAAACAGGGTTTTCATATTGATGAAACCGATTTGCCTATTGATTCCGCTTATTTTGAGGCAATTGCCAAAACAGGCGCAACGGTTCAAACTTCCAGTAAATGGTTGAAAACAATCGTAGTAATGATTCCCGATATAGAAATTCAAGAGAAGGTGCGGGAACTTTCTTTTGTTGCTGAAATGACGAAAGTTTGGAGTGGAGGGAATGAAGAATATGAAAGGAATGAAGAAAATGAAAGAAATAAAGGGAATGAGAGGGATGAAAATAAAGACGAAACCGATTATGGAAGCGCTTTGACACAAATAAAAATCAACAACGCACTTCTCTTACATCAAGAAGGTTATAAAGGTTTCGGGAAAACAATTGCAGTTATGGACGCCGGTTTTAAAAATGCCGATATTATTTCTGATTTCCTTGATTTAAATAAGGTATTGGAAGCGAAAAACTTCACTCATGAAAAAGGCGATCCTTACAGAAGCAGTGAAAATCACGGAACAGCGGTGCTTTCGTGCATATTAGCTAATAATCAAGGCGTAATGATCGGGACAGCGCCCTTTGCCCAGTTCTATTTATTCAAAACAGAGGTAAACGGAGAAGAATATCCGGTAGAAGAGGATTATTGGGTAGCAGCTTTGGAATATGCCGATAGTTTAGGCGTGGACATTGTTACTACTTCATTGGGTTATTCCGAATTTAAGGATCCGGAAATGAATCATTCGTGGGATGATTTGGACGGACATACGATTCCTGCCAGCCGGGCCGCTTCTATGGCGGCTTCCAAAGGAATGGTTTTATTTAATGCCGCAGGCAATGAAGGCCGAAAAAGTTGGCAAAAAGTAATAATTCCTGCCGATGCGGAAAACATATTGACTGTAGGCGCTATCCGGAGCGATTCCCTGCAAGCCGAATTTTCGTCGTGGGGATTTATTGAGAACGGACGAATTAAACCCGATGTAATGGCTATGGGTAATCTCGTTTGTTTGGTTTCCGGTTCCGGAGATATATACTACTCCAACGGAACTTCGTTTTCTACGCCTATTTTAGCCGGTATGGGCGCTTGTCTTTGGGAAGCATTACCCGAATTGACAAGTTTTGAACTGATGAATCTTATCAAACAATTTTCCGACCGATCATCCCATCCGGACGAATATTACGGATATGGAATACCGAATATATACGAAGCTTATCTGTACGGAAAGAGAAATTCAGATCGTTTGTCTTTAATAAATAATGATGAGATAAAGTGGGGCTATACGGATTCGATTCGTAACCGTTTGTATTTGAAAGATGATAAAATAACTTGGGTAACCATTTGTTCGTTCGACGGTTGCATTGTGTTGAATCAACCGGTATCTTCCGGTTTTGTTGACATCGGTTCTTTACAAAAAGGAATATATGTAGTTTCCGCTTTTTCCAACGACAAAAGATATACCGGTAAATTTATAAAATAATTTTTTCCCTGTTACTTACTTGTCCGTTTAATTAAGATATGGAATATATAACGCTTTCGCAATTAAACCTCTTAATCAGAGAGGAAATAGAAACTGCTTTCCCTGGTACGTATTGGTTAATAGCAGAAACAAGCGATGTCCGTTTAAATAAAAACGGTCATTGTTATTTGGAGTTTATTGAAAAAAAAGAATCCGACAATAATATCATCGCAAAGGCGAGAGGTTATATCTGGGCAAATACCTATCAATTGTTAAAACCTTATTTTGAAGAAAAAACGGGGCAGTCTTTCGTTTCAGGATTAAAAATACTTGTGAATGTATCTGTTGATTTTCATCCTGTATATGGTTATGGATTAAATGTTTGCGACATCGATCCCACCTATACTGCCGGAGATATGCAGCAGCATCGACAACAAATTCTGAATCGATTGGAAAAGGAAGGAATCTTATCTTTGAATAAGGAATTGGAAATGCCTCTACTTCCGCAGAAAATAGCCGTTATCACCTCTCCTACTGCGGCTGGCTATGAAGATTTTATAAATCATCTGGAAAACAATAAACATGGATTTGTATTTTATACTCATCTTTTTCCTGCGGTTATGCAAGGCGAGCAAACCGAAAAATCAATTATCAGTGCATTGAATACAATCTATGAGAACAGAGAAACATTTGACGCCGTCGTCATCATAAGGGGCGGAGGCGCCACATCCGATTTAGCATCTTTCGATACTTATTCTCTGGCAGCCAATTGTGCTCAATTTCCGTTACCTGTTATCACCGGTATTGGTCATGAACGAGACGATACGGTACTGGATTTTATTTCCAAATACAGAGCAAAAACGCCCACAGCCGTTGCAGATTATTTACTGGCCTATTTGGAAAATGCTTTTTCTGCTTTGTGTAAATGTCAATCCAATCTTATTTTTGCAAGTAACAGGATGTTGGATTCTTCTTTCGAAGAGATACAACAATTGACGCGCCATTTACATTTATATGTATATAATACTTTGGAAAGACAAAATTTGACGCTTTGTTTGATAAAAGACAATTTACAAAAATTTTCAAAGCAATTTTTTACTACGGAAGAAATTAAGTTGAGAGAAAAAGCGTCTTTTTTCAAATTATCTTCTCCCGAATATATTCTATCCAAAGGTTATTCCGTTACACTCAAAGATGGGAAAGTAGTAAAATCCGCACAAACACTTCAAGATGGCGACGCTATTGAGACAATCTTAAAAGAAGGAAAAATTTCCAGTATCGTGTCGTTCCGAACGTGAAAATTGTGTTCATTCTATTGGATGGACTATTCTTTATCTCATCAAACTCACCTTTATATTCACTCCAAAAGAAGATTTTGAAAACGGATAAGCGGTCGACGATATTAAAGGTTTACTGATTTGCCGGTCGAAAAAAGCTTGTAGAACAATCATCTTGCTCATGTTGTAATCCGCCGTGAATTTGAATACGATTTGCGTGTCACCGCTGGTCGGTTGCGTATACGCTTCCTGAATTTTCCGGATCAAACTCTGTGACTTTCGGTAAGAAACGTCTCCCGAAAGCCGTAAGTCGTTGTTGAAATTAGCACCGCCCGTTTTAGGCAGCTTCAATACTTGATTGAAGTTTTCGACGCGAATACCCAAACCGGCCGTGACGTCTGTCATTTTCATTTCGATGATTTGATAAGAAGACACGTTCAGACTGATATTTCGCGAAGTTTTGTATTGCAACTTCAAGCTCATATTATTAAGTAATACGGAATTTACCCCGATCAGCGGATTAAAAGCTTCGTTGATACTTACAGCGGTAATATCGAAAGGCGATGCCGGAATTGGGTTGTCGGTTGTTACACTCCGGATAAATCCGATGCCGCTGTTTGCTTCCACCCAATTCAGATACGAACTGTAAGCTCCTATTATATAGTTGCATTTGTATTCATGATCAATTACAAACGATTTGAAGTATTTGCTGATAAATGGAATTTGGCTCAAACCTTCATACGAGGCTCTCCAGTTTGGGAGTAAATGAAGCAGGGAAGGGAAAAAATCCAACCCTGCCTTATACGGATTTTTGTTTGTATAAGCAGTCAGAAAAGCCGGTATTAAAACGTCTGTCGAATTTGGGTCCACGTTCCCGTTTGCAGGGTCGTATGGTTTGCCGACAAAATCACTTCCTTGCAGGAATCCCGCATTAGGATAATAAGTATTCGCATATACCTGTTCCAAACGATTTGCGATGATCCCGCGATTGCTTAAAAAAGTTGCAAATGATTTGGAAAAGTATCCGTTGTCTGCGCCGCTTTTTTCAAAAGCCGAGCGAAGCGCAATAATGGTCATACTGAAATTACCGGTAAACCGTTTAGTCATATTTTCGTACACGAAATACAGTTGATGTTGATCCGACATCACTCGGTCGGCGTTCAGATTAATTTTCATTCCGGCAAAAGGCTCCACCAGAGCAGTAAAACGGAATGTTTCCGTCTTACTGAATATCGCCGGATTAACATTGTCTTCATTTTTTATCAACCAATTGTTTGCATTGGCTTTATCTATATAGCTTTCATCTACCAGCCCGAATGAAAAATCGAATCCCGGCGCTTTTCCCAAAGCGGTATTCCCTTGACCGAGAAAATCGCCGGCATCCGGAAGAAAATTAGGAATTACTATCCCTTGCGTTTGATTATAAGAGAAATTGACATTGCGTACCATCATTAAACCCCTTGCCACTCCTTGTACGATTTTGTACCATGCCAAATCGTCTAAAGGGGGCAATAGAGAGATCGTTAAATTCAATTTCACAGAATCTTTATTCTTGATTCGGATTGTGTTGTCGTCGATGGTTTTATAACTGATATTGTATAATTTACCGTTTGCGCCGCGGGCGGTTACTCTTAATCGTTTATTATTCAATGTATGTTTGAGGATTGTAGCCGAATCGGTACTTAATTGAACTTCTCCTTCAAATTTTTTATTTTTCTTTTCTTCCGTTGCTTTTCGATTCCGCTCATTCGCTTGCTGTGCATTTCGTTTGTTATTTGCGTCCCGCATATTTCTACCGGAAGATTTGCTCATCGTATATTTTTTATTGACGCTTTCGAGAAATTTGTTTTTGTTGTAAAGATTTACCATATTTAAAGCGAAATTATTCAAACCGATGGTTCGTTCGTTCTGAATTGTATTTCCCATTATGATGTTGCTTTCCTCAGAAGAGATAGAAGAGATCACAGCTCCTCTTTTCCATTCGTATTGAGCATTATACGATAGATTGCCGGAAATAAAGTCGAGCAGAGGAATTGTGCGGAATGGGAGTTGGTAGGTAGCCGAAAATTGTTGGATATATTCCATCGGAGTCCCTAAATTTCGAATGCTTTGCATCACCGAATCTTTCCAGATGTTATAATCGTCCATGTTGATTTTTTTATTAACCTGAACGTGCGGAGCATCTATACGCGCATCCGTTCCCGTATTTAAATTGAATTGAAGGTTTTTTGTCAATTCCCAATTGATTGTAGAGGATCGATTCCAATAAAAATCTTCTCTGAAAGAAGGATTTATCTGGTTTTCTCCCGAATTTCCGACGTCTCGCAATTGTATTTCAAAATAATTCCGGTTAATGTCCGAATTGAAAGCGATACTTTTAGGTAAGTAACCAATTTGGAGTTCGTTTAAGAATTTATTTTTAGTTGTTGTTTTCTTATCTTTATAAAAAGGTTTCCACGGTTTAACCATTGGAGAATAAACATAGCTGAAGAGAAACTGTTGAGTGGTTTGCTTGTCGTATACAGTAGTTGCATTTTGAATGTAATTTTCCGAAAATGAATAACCGAGCGTGAAGTTGGCCGGGTCGTAAGGCATGGGCGTTTTACTTACAATATTGACCCGCATATTGTTTATATCGAACGAACGGCCTGTAACTTTGTCGATAGCAAAACTTTTTATGGAGTCTTTTTCCGCCTTTGTTTCCACTGCATTCAAAGCGTCTTTCAACAAAATATCCTGATCCAGCGGATTGTATTTAGGGCTTGTTGTTTCTTCCCTGTAGGAATAATAAACGGGAATGCTGACTTTGGCTTTTTCGGGGAAAAATTTACCTAATTCTATTTGTGTGGAGATATTAATGGATTGGTTATCATCCAGATTTCGCTCCATAATACCTTGATCCAAGCTTCCAAAACCGGCAGTTTCTTTTCTTCCGGCAATACTGAAAGAGCCTAAATCGGAAAGCGTCACAAATAAATTGGCATTTCCGGCCCACCCGCCGTCTTCGTTAAATTCGGTCAGACGTAATTCGTCTACCCATACTTCGGCGGATTTTTCATTTCCTGAGTTATTACGAACGCCGATCATGATTATTTTGATTTCGGAAATGGCAGGGTTGCCTACGACCGTGATTTTATTCATCGGTTTGTTCGGGTCGAAATTCGAATAAGGGGTATAGTAAGTAACATCCGAACCGGCTTTTCTTTTTTCTTTGTTCCGCTCAAGTTTCAAATGGGTTAATACTTCAAATGGGAAATCGAACATATTGGCATTGGGCCAAACGATTTCTCTATCGGCATTTGTATCCAAGTATCCTTGCGCAGGAGCCGGAGGCGTTAATTTCAATGGGATTTCATATTCATAATAATTGTTTTTGTAATCCGAACCTAAACGCAGAAAGATAGAAAGCTCGTTATCTTCTATCGAATTCAGGTCGTCTTTCATTCGTTCGGCATGAACAAACATTTGTAAACGCCGATATTGTCTTGCATCCAAATTGGTGTTTTTATAAATAGCCCGTGCGTCCCCAGAAGATAAATTCTGGATTTTAGCAGCTAAAGATTGTTCGTTTTGCATAATCAACTGAGGTTGTCCCGGATCGGTCATCCGGTTTACTCCCGGAGGCATGATGTAATTGACCGGATCTTTGTCACCGTTTTCTTCAATATTAACGGTTGAAATGCTGATACTTGCATTGCCCGAAGGCGATTGACTTGGATTAGATAAATCTTTAGTATATACTCTCCAATCGCCTCGTACTAACTCTAATGTTCCGAAACGGAGAATAGTAGAATCTGTAAAACCGGTCATAAACATGCGGATGAAACGAATGGATTGAAAATCACGTATGCCGCCTTTCAAATCAGGAGATTCACGGAGCGGGATTTTGAACAAATACCAGTTTACTTCTTCGGATTTGCCGTTTTTAAGCGTTGGTTTAGCGACACGTTTATCCACAATAAAATTCTCGCCTACTTTTAAGTGTTTCGGACGAATGGATATTTTATATTGGAAATATTTTTCATTTTCATTCAGGGTATTATCTTGGTTGATGTCTTCTACATCGGGACTTATTTTTGCCGCCGTACTGTAGCTTTCGGGCGAATCGTTTGCTTCCGCTGAATTCCCTTCTACGCCATTGTAATGTTTGTAACGTTCCAATATGGGCATTTCTTGCCGGTCGTAGTCCGATCCTCTGTAATAATGATAGTTATCTCCTGCCGGATCGCGGAAAGGAGAGAAAGGATCTTGCAGCATCCGGTCGTATGCTTCCGGTGTCAAACGATTTTTCAGATCTTCCAAATATTTGGCATAAGTAGAAAATTCAAATTCCCGTTCCGTGCTTAATCCATCGAATCCTACGTCCTGCAATCTTCGTGTTCCTTCAGTGTTGTCGAAAGCATAGACCAGCGATTGTTGTTTTGGTACGTACCCCCATGCGGTTCTTTCCAATTTAGCAGTATCTCCGTCAACCGGCAACCCGTTTTCAAAAAATTTCTTTTCATCTTTAAGAATTTCTTCGGATATTTCACCTAAATCGAAATACAAATCGCCGCCTGGGGAATCCGGGTTGTAGATAAACGGATCTAACAGCCAAAATTCAATATGTTCGATATTTTGAGCTTCAAAATCAGTCTGATTGCTGTCGATTTTCCGCATAATTCCTCCCCACCGGCTTTGTGGGTCGGAGAGTGTTCCATCCGGATTTGTTCCTTGTGCATCCAGATTATAAGGGCCGCGTTCTTTCGGATAAAAAGCCAAGTTAAGAACAGGGATCGTTGAAGCCTCATTGAAAGGAATATCTTTGTTCGGAAATAGTTCTTCTTCTCTGATTTCTCTCACATAATGATTGGATAATTGATTGTCGTCGTTTTTGATATGAGTAGGAGTTAGAGAAGATTTTCGCGTAAATAACCCGTCGATATAATACCATGCCAACAGTGCTCTGTTTTTTCCGTATTTAATATCGTTCACATTTTTCGATTCTTCGAAGATAGACGGCGTTGATGATAAACTCCATGTATAATGGGAGCGTAAATCAAGTGTCATTTTAGCGCTTTCGAAATCATCGACGTAAGAATGATCTCCGCCCCATTCGTTGCGATAATGGCCGGGTATTAACTGGGCGTATTCCGCATTGAAAGTGATTTGCGAAGGTGCTGTCAGTTCTACAAACGGAAGTTTATCCACGACATTGGTCAGCCACTGCGATTGAGTGGAGAAATTGGTATTGAAACCAAACAGGGTATTGTTGATGGATTCCTGTCCGGGATTTGTTTTCATTACTTGAGGCATTTCACTCAAATTCATAATGGTGGCGCCAAAATTGAATTTAGGAGAGAAAGCGTAATTGAGATTTAGTCCCATCATGGTTTTCCGTTGCATGCCGAAAGAAGACTGGTCTTCCGAAGTGATTTGAATATTTGCATTTTCATAGGCAGGATTGATAATATTCACGCCTGTTGCATCAACCACATAATCTACATTTTCCTTTAACCGGATGCCGTTGGCTGTTACGACTACCGATCCTTTGGCTACATTCATTCCACCCAGTTCTATGTTGGAACTTCCCGAACCTTTGTATTCACCGGTAAGAATAAATTTATTTTTTTCGGCGGTCTGACGGGCGACGGTCAGAGTAGTATCATATAATTCTTGATAAACATATTTGTTTGCAATATCGTCATTTTCAATTTTGCTTCGTAAGTGTTCGCCGAAAGGTTGTACTACGGGAAAAATGATTTTTCCTTCCTGCGATTTAACGGTATAACCTTCTACATAATCGAAAAAACCGTCGGAATAAGGTTCCTGTCTAGGATCCAAGCGGTCGAGATTTTCTACGTACAACAAAGGTTGGTTGGCAATAGCTCCTTCAGTAATATAATTCATATACACTCCGGTTGTATCATTTTGATATTTAATATCCAACCGGAATTTATCTTTTTCTATTCCCCTCATGCTAATGGTATATATGTTCCGCATCATTAGACGCCATCCGGGCGAAGACGGAGAAAGAGAAGTTCCTTTTATTAATTTTAAATACAAGTTATCGCCGGTATTATTCGGATTATCGGTTGAAAATTCGCCCACCTGATATACTTGATTCCTGTATGAATATTCAAAAGCGACAGCCAATACCTCATCGGGTTGCAACGGCGTTTTAAGGCTGATATAACCCAATTGTTTGTTGAGCGTATATTCGGAGTTTTCATTCAATTTGCGGGCATTTTCAATTTTTTCATAATCGTATCCTCCCTGCAATCCTGCGTTTCCTAATGTTTGATTTACTTTGCTGCTGCTTCGTACATCCGGAAAACTTTTGAGTTTCTCATATAAATTGTTGGCGCGATTATAAGGTATTTCTAAGCTCCCGTCGGGTTTTACGAAATTGTTATTGCTGATGTGAGAATATTCGCCCAAATCGGCAAAAGCTACAATATTTCTAGCTTGATCGTAATTGGAACGTTTATTCGTTACCCATACTTCAATCCGATCGATACTGATTGACGATTTGATGAAAGGAAGCGTACTCATGGATTTGTCGTATGAATCAGGAAAATAATGCGCCAGAAAAAAGTGGGTATTTTCGTCGAAATTGTCTACAGTGATCTCAAAAGGAGTTGTTTGTACATTTCCTCTAGAAGAAGTAGAACGGGATTGCGACTCTTGTTGAGAAAAAATAGCGCCAACGGTTAGTTTCCCAAATTGCAATTCCGTTTTGATGCCGAATAAAGCCGTTCCGCCTCTAATCAGCGAATTGCTTGTATTCATACTTACATTACCGGCTTCCAATACTTTGATGATTTCGTCTTCTTTTCCGGCATAAGCTAATTTTATTTTTTTAGAATCAAAATCGAAAGTAGATTCTGTATTATAATTTAAGTCGAAATTCATTTTATCGCCGACAGAGGCAGTCACCGTTGCTTGAATTTGCGGATCAAAATCGAAAGAAGTACGATTACGTTGCCGCTCTGTAAAAGTTGGGTTTCCCGTTGAAGTATGTGTTACGCCTATTTTGGTGTTTATACTTCCCTGAGGTTGAAACCGCACACCGCCCGGACCGAAAATCTTTTCTGCCGGACCCAAATCGAAATTAAATCCAAACATCGACAACAAATCTTTTTTTTCTTCTCCTTGATTGGCAAATTCCTCATCATTCCGCGATTTGAAATAAGAACTCATACTTTTCTGAAGCGTATAATTCAAATACTCTTCCTGTGTAAGCGAGATAGGAGTTATAATATCCGTCCCTCCTACTTTCGAATGCAATTCATAACGGTTTGTTGCAGGATTGTATTCAAAAGTACCGTCAAAATCTTCCGGATTTTGTAAATCAATCGGATAAGTAGTATTTAAATTTTCATAATTTTCGGGAATAATAGGCGCTACCGGAAAAGTAAGAGGTACGCTATCTTCCGAAACTACCATAATATTGGGAAATTGCGAACTAACGGCAGTCAAATCTGCACTTAGTTTAAAGAATATTCCGCTTATCATGGTAATTAAACCGATAAGGATATATTTGTTTTTCGATTTCATACCTACATAGTAAACGAAAAAAATAAAAAAAGCGTATAAAAAAAGAAAAGAAATATTCTATAAATACGATTGCATGATGGAGGTAAGACAGGGGCGCTAATTTTCAGAAACCTTTATTTCGACACAATTATTTATTATTCTACTCGTTAATATTACGTGAAAAAAATTGTTTTTATATTATTTGTCTTTCCGGCGGCAAGTTGTCATTTGCTTATGTCTCAATTTGATAGTCAAGTGAGTAGTTATTGGGCTACTCCTAATTATTTCAATCCGGGTTACGCAGGACAATCCGGTAAATTGGAGTTAACCGGACTGTACCGTCTGCAATGGCTGGGCGTGGAACATGCCCCGAAGACCGGAATTATACTGGGCGAAATGCCTGTCAAATTTTTTGGCCGTGAACATGGGATAGGCGTATCTATGTATAACGACCAAATCGGTCTTTTTAAAACCAATTTAATTTCCGGTCAATATGCATATAAAATCAAATTATTCGGAGGTAGTTTAAGTATTGGAATACAAGGTGGATACATCAGCGAATCGTTCGATGGGACAAGAGTGAAAATTCCGGAAGACGATGAACAGTACGACCCGAACGATGAAGCGATTCCTCTAACCGAAGTGTCCGGAAATTCCATCGACGGAGCGTTTGGCTTGTATTACGCCGCTAAAAATTGGTATGCAGGACTTTCTGTCACTCATTTGACTTCTCCTCAATTGGAATTGAGTGAAAACTATATCCTTGAAATTCCACGTTCTTATTATTTTACGGCAGGATACAATATACAACTAAACAATCCGTTATTAGAATTACGACCGTCTGTTTTGTTGAAGACAATGGAATTGAGTACTATTCGTATCGAGAAAGATTCTTTAATTGTCCAAACGAAACAAAGCGTAGTGAAAGGAATGTTAAAACAAACTCAGGTAGATGTTTCTTTGCGAATGGTATATAATAAAATGTTTTGGGGAGGCCTTTCCTGGCGCAAAGGAGATGCCGTCCAAATAATGATAGGAGGTAAATTCAAAATGTTGGAAGTTGGTTATGTGTACGATTTTCCCATTTCCGATATAATAAGAGAAACTTCAGGAAGTCATGAATTATTTATCAAATATTCTGTAGACATGAATCTGAAAAAAGGCAAAAAGAATAAACACAAAAGTGTGAGAATACTGTAGAAATGAAAAAAAGAAAAGGAATAAAGAAAAGAAAAATAAGGACGAGTGCGTTGGAAAGAATAAAAATGAAAAGAATATTTTTTTCATTCTTTTCATTTCTTTCATTCTTTTCATTTTTTTTCTCATCTTGTGGGAGATCATTATCCGGTGACGGAGGAGAGCTTACAGGCGTGAGCGCCGGAACATGGAGCGAACCCAATCCACACGGAATGGTATTGATTAAAAGAGGTTCATTCGAAATGGGACCCGCTCAAAACGATACAATTTGGGGGCTTTATCAAGATCAGAAAGGTATTTCAATTGATAATTTCTGGATGGATGAAACGGAAATCACCAATGCGGAATATCGTCAATTTGTATATTGGGTGAGAGACTCTATCATTCGTGAACGGTTATACGATCCGGCTTACGGAGGCAACGATTTATTCAAAATAGAGGAAGATAAAGAAGGAAATCCGTACGAACCTCCCATCTTGGATTGGAAAAGACCTATTCCAATCGAACGGAGAGCGAATGAAGATGAGCTTAGGGCTATTCAAAGTGTAAATTATATCAATCCGATTACCGGAGAAACCAAGTTGGATCCGGAACAAATGATTTACCGTTACTCTATTTTTAATGCGACTCAGGCTGCATTGAGACGAAATCGCTTAAATCCCGAACGAAGAGTGTATAATACGGATATTGCTGTAAATCCGGACGAAATAGTATTGATTTCGAAAGATACCGCTTATGTCAACGAAGACGGAAGAATCATCAATGAAACGCTTATACGCCCACTGGGAAGTATATGGGATTTCTTAAATTCTTACATTATTAATATTTATCCCGACGAATCGGTTTGGGTAAACGATTTTAACAATTCATATAACGAACCGTATATGCGTTTGTATTTTAATCATCCGGGATACAACGACTATCCGGTAGTAGGTGTTTCGTGGGAACAGGCCAACGCTTTTTGTGTTTGGAGAACCGATTTTCTGAAAAGATCGCTGGACGCCGGACGTCGAAATACAATTGAACCATACCGGCTGCCGACAGAAACGGAATTTGAATATGCCGCTCGAAGCGGTAAATCGGAGAATAAATATCCCTGGCGACAAGATACTCCGGTGGGCGACAAAGATTGTTTTCTGGGGAATTTCAAACCGGGAGAAGGCAATTATACGCAAGACGGGCATTTGATTACATCAAGGGTAGCATCTTTTTCACCTAACGAATTTGGCCTTTATGATATGGCGGGAAACGTAGCCGAATGGACTTCTACCGCGTTTTTGGAATCCGGACCCGAAATTATGAATGATATCAATCCGCAATATTATTATAATGCGGCAAAAGAAGATCCTTATGCCACAAAGAAAAAAGTAGTGCGAGGCGGTTCGTGGAAAGATGTAGCGCATTTTATTCGTTCGGATATTCGCTCGTTTGAATATCAAAATGAACAACGCTCTTATATCGGATTCCGTTGTGTAAGAACACAGGTAGGATTTTCGAAAGGAAAGAAATAGGTTTGTTTTTTAGTTTTTACTTTTTATTTTTTTAGTTCATAAGTATGGGTTTTAGAAGAAGATATAAAAATTTCATTGAAAAATTCTTATCCGGAGAACAGGGAAAGTGGTTTTTTCAAGTCTTTTATAACATAGGAGCAGCTATTGTAATTATAGGCGCTTTAGCTAAATTAACGCACTGGCCTTGGGGTTTAGGCAATATTCTTCTTACAGTCGGTTTGCTCACTGAGTTTTTAGTATTTCTCATTTCAGCTTTCGACCACCCTGCGAAAGAATATCAATGGGAGCGGGTTTTTCCGGTTTTAGATACAAATGAAGAGGAAGATCGTCCTTCATTCGGCGGAGGAGGAAGCGGCAGCGGCTCTGTTATTGTGGGCAACGCAGCAAATACATCAAATGCTCCTGTTGCAGACGGCGCAGCAACTGTAAACGTAAACGGTGGAAAAGGCGGCACGGGCGGCGCTATTATTGTCGGTGGAGGCGGTTTTGGCGGTTTGATGGGAGGTGGAAACGTTAGCACTCCTGCAAGTACGGGCGAAAATGTCGGCGGCAGAAGTGGTTTATCCCCTCAATCGGCTTCCGAATCTGTAGAGAATATGACTATCGAAGAAATAAGACAATCATTCGGAATCTCCAATGCTGTAAATATTTCGGAAGAAGATACCAATGCACTGACGGCCAGCATTAAGAAAATGGCTTCCGCCGCCGACCAATTGTCTAAAATGGCTGAGATGACGGAAGCGACTCAACAGTATCTGGATCAATTAACGGCTATGTCGGAAGATATGAAACGTTTCAGTACGGTAACGAATAATCTGACTGATGTTTCCGATATTTTATTAAGTTCATACAAAAACATTACGGACAATTCGGATGGCATCAATCAATCCTCCAGAGGCTATGTTCAACAAATGGAAGCCCTCAACCGGAATATACAGGGATTAAATACGATTTACGAAATTCAATTAAAAAGCATAAGTTCACAAATAGATGCAATCGAACGAATCAATGCCGGTTTGATGCGGATAAAAGACTTATATGAAGGTTCTATTGTTGACAGTTCGATATTCCGGAGTGAAACGGAAAAAATGGCTCAACAACTTCATGCCCTCAATGGCGTTTACAATCGATTATTAAATGCCATGACCATGAATATGTACGGCGCCGGTCCCGGCTTTAATCCTACCGGTAATTTATAATATATGTTTTTTGTAATTTTTATTTTATAAAAGGATGTCTTCAAACACTCCAAATTCTCCAAGGCAAAAAATGATTAACCTGATGTATCTGGTATTCATTGCCATGCTTGCCCTCAATGTTTCCTCCGAAGTATTGGAAGGTTTTGAATTAGTGGAAGAAAGTTTACTGCGCTCCGTAAAGGCTTCTACACAACATAATGACCGGATTTTCAATGATTTGAAAGCCTATTATCAGACTAACCCCGAAAAAACACGAGTGTGGTACGGAAGCGCTTCCAAAGTAAAAGCAAAATCAGATTCGTTGTTTAATTATATTCAAGAACTAAAAAACAGGATTGTCATAAAAGCAGACGGAGAAAATGGAAATCCTGAGCATTTGAAACATCCCGACGATTTGAATGCCGCTTATGAGGTGATGTTTGAACGAGGAAAAAATGATGCGGTCAAATTGAAATCCGACATTAATGCCTATCGGGAATATGTAGCCTCGCTGGTATCAAATCTTTCTATCAAAAACATTATTGAAAGCAATTTGAGTACGGAACCTTCCGTAAAAGCAAAAGAAAATAAACAAACATGGGAAGAATCTATGTTTTTGCAAATGCCTTTAGCTGCATCTGTTACGCTATTAACCAAAATACAAAACGATATTCGCTACGCAGAAGGAGAGGTATTAAGTGATTTAGTGAAAAACATAGATATTGAAGATTTTCGTGTCAATAAAATAGAAGCTTTTGTGATTCCGGAATCCCATATTGTAATGCGAGGTGGAACCTATCGTGCCGACATAGTCCTTTCGGCGCAAGATTCCACACAAAGACCTAAAATATTTGTAAATGGCCGGTTATTGCCGGAAGATGCCGGTGGACAATATATGGCTGGCGCCGGTTCAGCGGGAATTTTTCAGGTAAACGGTTATATTGAAGTGGCGCGTAGCAATGGTTCTTTTATGCGTCACGATTTCTCAAGTCAATATTTTGTGGTAGAACCCAGTGCCACGATTGCTCCCGTATGGATGAATGTATTGTATGCAGGCATCGCGAATGAAGTGCGAATTGCAGTTCCCGGAGTAGCCGGTCAAAATGTTTCGGCAAGTATTTCGAATGGAACTTTAACTTATAAAGGCAACGATATTTGGATAGCAACTCCAAAATACGGGTCCGACGCGGTGATTACCGTAATGGCAAAAATGACGAATGGACATACACAGGAAATGGCGAAAAATACCTTTCGAGTGAGACAATTGCCCGATCCTACTGCTTATTTGGAGATAACCAATGCGGACGGAAATAAGGTGCGCTATAAAGGCGGGACACCTTTGGCCAAGGCCGCGTTGGTCAACGTGGAGGCATTAAGTGCAGCCATCGACGACGGCATATTGGATCGGCCTTTTACGGTTTTGCGATTTGAATTGCAAAAATTTGATGCAATGGGATTTGCAATAACCACAAGTTCGGAGGGCGCTCGTTTTTCCCAACAACAAAAAAATATGATACGAGGAATGCAACGCGGACAAACGCTGTTGATTCGAGGAATTGTAGTACGAGGCCCCGATTTAATAGAAAGAACATTAAACGCTCCAATGGAAATAAGAATAAATTAAAGATATGAAACCATTTTATTGTATTAGCTTTTTTGTCTTGTTTTTTGTTTTTGCTTGTGTGCAGGAAAGTTTGGCTCAAGACCAACCGCGCAGATCGGTTCGTCAACGCCCGTCTGAAACAAATGTATCTACTGTTTCCGATCTGACGGAACGAGCAAAGATAAAAAATGAAGAAGAATCCCAAAAACCCAGCCATATCGTCTGGGAGAGGATTATCTATCGAATGGTGGATCTGACAAAGGGAGAAAGTAATAGTGCTTTATATTATCCGGTTCAACCGCAAGGAAATCGTCAAAATCTTTTTACACTGATCTTCAAGTTGTTGCTGGATGTTAAGATTCCTGCTTATAACTATATGGAAAGCGGAGAAATTTTTGAAGAAAGTCAAAAAATAGACTTTGAGGCTTTCCTGACGAAACTTCAGTTGTTATATACCAAACAAGGAGACCGGTTTGTGGTAGATGAAAGAGATATTCCCAGTTCGGAAGTTACTCAATATATGATTAAAGAAGGTTATTATTTCGATCAGGCAACCGGAACATTCAAGTTAGACGTTATCGCTATTTGTCCGATTTTGGTACGGGAAGATTTTTATTACGGCAATTCGATCCGAGAAGTATTGTTTTGGTTGAAGTATGATGATATTCGTCCCTACCTTTCCAGAGAAATGATCATGACTTCCAATTATAATAATGCGCTGACTTATACGATTGACGATTATTTTCACAAAAACATGTATAGCGGAGAGATTATCAAAACAGTCAATATGATGGGCAAAAGTTTGGCGCAGGAAGTAGGAAGTGATCCGGAAGCGCAAAAACAGGCTCAAGACAGTATTGAAAGCCAGTTGAAAATGTTCAATCAAAAATTGTGGATCCATAGAGTTGAAAAGGACACTACCACAGTAGAAGAAAAAGATAAAAAAACCGCTACAGGAACAAAGTCGGTTAAACGAGGGAATAAAGAACAAAAGGCTAAAACGTCTTCCAAACCCAAATCCGAAACTTCTTCACCTGTAAAAAGTGTTAGGAGAAATCGGCGATGAGTTTGTATGGGCAAATATTCCGTACTTTTGCCGGAATCGGGTTATTTACCATTGGCGGCGGGTATGCCATGTTGCCTCTGATACAAAAAGAAGTTGTTGAGCGGAGAAAATGGATATCTGTCGGCGATTTTGTAGATATGATTGCTCTATCGCAGTCTGTTCCGGGAATATTGGCCGTTAACATAGCCATTTTTACCGGTTACCGGATGAAAGGAAATAAAGGGAGCATCGTCGCTGCTTTGGGCGCTATACTGCCTTCTTTTATAATTATATTATTGATTGCCCTGTTCTTCCGGCATTTTAATGAAAACCCGTACATTGCCAAAATGTTTAAAGGCATTCGTCCTGCGGTCGTCGCTTTGATCGCCGTTCCGGTATTTTCTACAGCCAAAGCGGTGGGTATTAATTTGAAAACCGTAATTATTCCTGTTGCTTCCGCTTTTTTGATTTGGTATTGGGGAATATCGCCTGTTTATATTATTTTAGCGGCAGCTCTGGGAGGAATTGTTTGGAGAGAAATAAAAAATAAAAGAAAATAGATATAAACCTAAACCATACGTTTATATCTATCTTCTTTTGTCTGGTGTAAATTTCAACGAATACATCAAATGAGCGATAAATACAAATCCGTTTCTTGAAGATCAAAAACTAATTTTTCTTCCCGCGCCAACCAACCGATTGAGGCATAAATTTCTTTATCATTCAACTTGGTTAATTTTTTCAAATCTTTTACAGATTTTGTTCCTTCCTCATTTAATACATTCCATACACGTCCTGCATCATTCCCAATTTTCTCTTTCATTTTTCAGTAAATTTTTAAATTAAACAATCTTTTTTTATGTAATGATGCGCCAATCAGCTATTTATCAATATTATATATCTGCCGCATCAACACCGCATTAAAATCACTCTCCTAAATAGATTTTATCCCATTTTTCATATTCTTCATTATTTCCTAAACTATAATAAATATTACGTAACGCAAAAATAGCATCCGAATCTTTTGAGTTTTTGGAATAAGCTTTTTCAAAATAGGGAATCGCTTCTTTGAAATAGGAATCTACTTTTTCCATTTCTTTCTTATATGCATTAACGTCGGAGATATTATCCGCTATCGCTCTGGATTCTATACCCAGATTGTAATAAAGGCGTCCCAGATGAGATAAAGCATCTGCAAAATCAGGATCGATCTCCAACGATTTTTTTATGTTAACAATTGCTTGATCAATATCTTTATTATTTTCATACACAAGTCCCAATACATCATAAAGTTGGGCGTCATTGGGCGAATTTACAATGGCTTTTTGCAAATAATTGATTGCTTGATCAATTTCCCCTCTGTTGATATTGATGTTGATCATGTTGAGTATGAAATAAGATTCTTCCGGAAATTTGGTCGATCCCTGTTCCAGTACATTGACAAAACCGGTTGTATCTCCTTTTTGGTAATATTCGTTAGCAAGTTGCTTATAACAATCTATTCCATTATAATTCAAATCTTTAATTTCGGTATAAAGTTCGATAGCAGCATCATGGTTTGGAATTAAAGAAGCCGATAAAGCCGCAAAATAGCGGTATTTAATTGCATTTGTATCGCTTGCCAAGCTCTCAAATTTGCTTTCCTCTCCGGTAAACATCGGAAATTTATGCATATCACCATAAAACCGGAAATTTTCGTATGCTTTTTGATAATTTCCTTTTTCATAAAAATAAGCGCCGGCATTTATATAATAAGGACGATTAGCCAACATGATGGATTTGATATCTTTTCTGAATTTCGATTTTATTTTTCCTTTTTCATTGGGTCGTTGATCCAATTCATCCGCCTTTTGAAAATAAGGGAAAATCTGATCCAATGCCGGATACATTACATCTTCATCGGGAGCAACGCTCATCACTTCTTTAACTCTTTCCATATCAAATTGTTTGTTTTCGACTAATCCGGCCACATACCAAGCTTCCGCTTCATTTTCCGTTTCAGGATTTGCAAGTGCGTCTTTAATAAGAGTTCTTGCTTCCTCGATATTTGGAGACGAATCTTTTATTTCGTTTTTCACCGTATTTACTATCTTTTTTTGTCCAAAAGAAATCACGGTTATAAAACTTAATGCTAATGTGAATGTTAACTTTTTCATGATTGTATACTTTTATATTGTTAAATTATTATCCTCATCATTTCCTTCATTTTTTCCCTTTCGTTCTATTTCCTCTATTTCGTTTTCCGAAACCACTTTACAAACGGAAGCGATTGCATCGTTTCTTTTTTCCAGATTGATCAACCGGACACCCTGCGTAGCTCTTCCGATGATATTCAAATCGGAAATTTTCACTCGTATTGTAATTCCGGATTTATTAATGATCATCAAATCATTTTCTTCAGTTACGCTCTTTATGCTCACCAACGGACCTGTTTTTTCGGTAATATTCAAGGTTTTAACACCTTTTCCGCCTCGATTGGTAATCCGGTAATCTTCTATTTTCGAACGTTTTCCATATCCTTGTTGCGAAACAACCAGGATACTCTCTTTTTCGAGATTTTTAATACAAATCATTCCGATTACCTCGTCGTCATTCGGGTCGAGTGTCATACCCTTTACTCCGGCAGCCATACGTCCCATACTTCGGACTTTCGATTCATTGAAACGCAATGCACGACCTTTCCGGTTTGCGATAACGATTTCGTTTTTACCATTAGTCATTCGTACTGCGATCATCTCATCGTCTTCATGAATGGTGATTGCATTCACTCCATTTTGACGCGGACGGGAATAGGCTTCCAGCAAGGTTTTTTTTATTATTCCCTTTTTAGTACAGAATACCAGATAATGGGATTCGACAAAATCTCTATCATTCAATTGTTTCACACGGATAAAAGCATTTACTTTGTCGTCGGCATCTATATTTAATAAATTTTGGATAGCGCGCCCTTTGGATGTTTTTGTTCCTTCCGGAATTTGGTATACTTTCAACCAGTAACATTTTCCCTTTTTAGTAAAAAACATCATGGTAGCGTGCATATTGGCCGGATAAATATATTCTACAAAATCTTCTTCACGGGTTTCAGAACCTTTTACGCCTATTCCACCTCTGTTTTGCGCTTTAAATTCGGCCAAAGGAGTACGCTTGATGTAACCCATATAAGAAATAGTAATAATCATCTCGTCGTCGGCATAAAAATCTTCCGGATTCAGATCTTCCGTTGCATAAATAATTTCGGTTTTTCTTTTATTTCCGAATTTATTTTTCACTTCAATTAATTCTTCCTTTATAACACTTAATAAGAGTTCTTCGTTTGATAATATTTCTTTTAAATAAGCGATTGTTTTTTGGAGTTCGTCGTATTCTGCCCGAAGTTTGTCCTGTTCCAGACCGGTTAATTGGCGTAAACGCATTTCAACAATGGCTCGAGACTGTATTTCCGTCAAACTAAATCGTTCTATCAATCTTTCAATTGCTTCATTCGGATTTTGTGAGGAACGGATAATTGCAATCACTTCGTCGATATGGTCGGAGGCAATTATTAAACCTTCAACAATATGCGCTCTTTGTTCCGCTTTATTCAAATCGAATCGGGTGCGGCGAGTCACCACATCAACACGATGTTCTACAAAATGCCGGATCATATCTTTCAAATTCAACATTTTGGGACGACCTTTTACTAAAGCGATATTATTTACGTTGAATG
The DNA here is from genome assembly GCA_031259075.1 of Dysgonamonadaceae bacterium. Taxonomy (GTDB): domain Bacteria; phylum Bacteroidota; class Bacteroidia; order Bacteroidales; family Azobacteroidaceae; genus Azobacteroides. The sequence continues at coordinate 27,484 of JAIRLY010000264.1, forward strand.
AAGACTGCAAAGCGGTCAGTTTATATAATTTATTCAGGATAACGCTTGAATTGAAATCTTTTTTTATATCCACTACAATACGCATCCCTTCGCGGTCGGATTCGTCGTTTACATACGATATTCCCTCTAATTTTTTTTCACCAACCAAAGTGGCAATGTGTTCAATTAATTCCTTTTTGTTTACCAAATAGGGAATTTCATTGATGACGATTTTTTCTTTATTATTATGTATTTCAATTTCGGCTTTTCCTCTCAAAATAATTCGTCCTCTTCCGGTTTCAAAAGCATCTTTTACGCCTTGATAACCGTATATGAAAGCGCCGGTAGGAAAATCGGGCGCTTTAATATATTGCATTAAACCGGCAATATCAATTTCGCCTCTTGTGTCGATATAGGCAATAATGCCGTCGATACATTCGGAAAGGTTATGGGGAGGCATATTCGTCGCCATACCTACGGCAATACCGGAAGCGCCGTTCATTAACAAGTTAGGAATACGAGTAGGAAGAACAGATGGTTCTTTTAATGTATCGTCGAAATTGAGTTCAAAATCAACAGTTTCTTTATCAATGTCTTGCAACATTTCTTCTGCTAATTTACTTAATCGAGCCTCCGTATAACGCATTGCTGCCGGTTCGTCGCCATCTATAGAACCATAATTTCCTTGTCCATCTACCAGCGGATAACGTAACGACCATTCCTGCGCCATGCGTACCATCGCATAATAAACGGAACTGTCGCCGTGTGGATGGTATTTACCTAAAACCTCTCCTACTATACGGGCGGACTTTTTATAGGGTTTATCCGAGTGATTTCCCAACTCGTTCATTCCAAACAATACCCGACGATGTACCGGTTTAAATCCGTCTCTTACATCAGGCAATGCACGCGATACAATGACAGACATTGAATAGTCAATGTATGCCGATTTCATTTGCTCCTCAATATTTACTTGAATAATTCTATCTTGATTATCAATCATTTATTATTGTATTGGTTCAACATAATCTCTTTATCTCAAAAATCACGCTAAATTACAATAATTTCTCCGAATACGAAAATTTTTTTTATCAGGGTCTAATACAGATTTATTTATTTGTCTCCACATATTCCGAGGGCGACATTCCGAAATGATCTTTGAAGATATTACTGAAGTAAGCGTGCGAAGAAAAACCAACGGCGTAGGCAACTTCTGCAATCGACATTTTTTTGTTTGTCAGTAACAAAGCGGCTTGTTTCAGCCGGAAGTTACGGATGTAATTTCCCGGCGATTCGTTGATAATTGCTTTTAATCGGCGATTGAGATGTACACGGCTCAATCCCAATTCATGACTCATGGATTCGACGCTTAAATTCGGGTTATTGATTTGTTCCCGTAGTCTTTCGTTAAACTTCAAGAATAGCTTTTCGTCCGAAGAAACCACTTGTATTTCCGCTTCCGTATCATCCGTCCCGCTTCCGTATTTCCCTTTCAATTTTCTTCGCAACTCGATGAGTTTTTTTATTCTTGTTTCCAAATGTTTCATATTAAACGGCTTGGGGATATACGAGTCCGCACCCATTTCGATACCTTCTATCCTTTGTTCCACATTGGTCTTAGCGGTTAATAAAATAATCGGGATATGACAGGTTTTGTCATTGCTTTTCAGAATTTTACATAAATTCAAACCATCCATTTCAGGCATGACAATGTCGCTGACTATTAGATCGGGTATATGCTTTAATGCTTTACTTAGTCCTTCTTTTCCATTATTTGCTTTATAAATTTTATATTTAGAAGATAATTCGGAATTAATATAATTCAAAATATCTATGTCGTCTTCCACTAACAAAACGGATCGAGCATATTTCGTTTCTTTCTTTTCTTCTTCTTGATTTGCATCTATTCCTTTTTCGCACAACTGAACGGATGGCTGGACCATCATTACTGTTGCTTCTCCAATTGTATTTCCAAATTCTTCCGGTTTATATTCATTTTTATCTAAGGGGAGAAGAATGGTAAATTTACAACCGTTGCCGGATTCACTTTCAACAAAAATTTCTCCATGATGCAATTCAATCATCATTTTAGATAAATGCAAGCCAATTCCGGTACCCATTTTGGTATTCACTTTGTTATCTCTCACTTGATAGAAACGATCGAAAATATACGTTTGATTTTCTTTTGCAATGCCAATTCCGGTATCTTTTACGCTTATTTCGATTTTTCCGGCGTTAACTCTCACATAAATCGTTATACTTCCTCCTTTATTGCTAAACTTGAATGCATTAGAAAGTAAATTAAAAATAACTTTATCAATACAATCTCTGTCGATATAAACATTCGGTAAAGGATTTTCAACGATCAAATTGAAATTTATTTGCATGCTGACAGCTAATTCCCGAAATGAATCCATTATTTTACTGATAAATTCTTCTAATGACGTTTCCTCTATCTTTAATTTCAGTTTTCCCTTATCTACAGCCCGTAAATCCATCAATTGATTTACCAAGCGAAGAATACGTAATGCATTCTGATGTATTATTTTATAGATTGAAAGAGTTTTTTCGTCTTCTGTATGTTCTTCCAGTTTTTCAATCGGACCAAGAATAAGCGTCAATGGAGTCCGTATTTCATGAGAAATATCCGTAAAGAACTGAAGTTTACTTTCCGACAGTTGTTTTTGCTGTTCTTTCTCCATTAATATTTGTTTTTGCTTCATCCGGTTGTTCAGATATAAATAGATGAAATATGCGATTAGAAGAATTAAGAAAGCGTAAATAATTTTAGCCCAAATACTTAACAAGAAAGGTGGTTCAATAATTACTTTGATTTCTCTTTCAAGGAAATTCGTTTCGTCTAAAGTTGCTTTGATTTTGAAAATATATTTACCCGGATTTAAATTTGTATATGTGATGCTTCGATTTGGATTATTTAATAAACGCCAACGTTTGTCGAAATTTTCCATTTGTGTGTAATAAAGCACCCGTTGAGGCATACTGTATTCTAAAGCGGCAAATCGAAAAGTAAAACTTCTCCGATTGTATTTCAAACGAATAGTTTCCGATTCATCCAGCGATTTTTCAAGAATAGAAGATTTTCCTACTTGAACGGGTTCATTATAAATCAGCAAATCCGTAAAAGCCAGATGCAGAAGGGAATTGCTATAGGTAATATGCGAGGGAATAAAACTTGTCAAACCATTTATACCGCCAAAATAAAAACGATCATTTTTCCCTTTATAGTGGCTGCCTCTTCGAAATTCGTTACTTTGTATTCCATCTTCTGCATAAAAATTAAGACAATCACCCGTTTCCGGATTGTACCGACACAAACCGTTTCCGGTACTTAGCCACAAATAATGTTCGGAGTCTTCTTCAATTCCATTGATCATATTATCGGGAAGACCGTTCAAAGTTGTTTTTTTCGTAATTTTTCCGGTTTTTATATCCATAAAATAAAGGCCGAAAAAACTACCAATCCATATATTCCCTTTATAATCCTGATTGATAGCATAAATTAGATTGGTATTTATATGATCGTTCAAAAGCGCCGGATTAAGAAACGTTTTTGTTTGCGGATTAAAGCGATTAACGCCATTCGATGTGCCAATCCATATTATATTATCCTTATCCAGATACAACGTGTAAATCCATTCGTTGAATGTTCTGGTCTTTTTGAGATTTGTGTTATTCGGTTTATAATATTTAATCTGTTTCGTATTCAAATCCAGACTGTTCAATCCGCCGCCGTTTAATCCTATCCAAAGGATTCCATTTTTGTCTTGAACAAAAGACGAAACATGATCATGTTTCAATTTATTTGAAGTATTCAAGCTATTATAATGAGAATCAAAATTTTGTGTTTTTCTATTATATCGAAACATTCCGTTTACATACGTTCCGATCCAGATATTTTTATCTTTATCTTCGAATAATGCCGTAATCACGTCATCCTGAAAATTTTTCGTATTCCCTGTGAAAAAATGTTCTATCTTCTGATTAGACGGATTAATCCTGTATAATCCATTTCCATCCGTTCCGATCCAGATATTATCAAAACTGTCTTCCAATACGGAAATAACACAGTTAGTTCCAATACTCCGGTGGCGTTCAAAAGGATTGAAACCATAGTTTTTGAAATTATTTCCGGCAAAAGGAATAAATAATATTCCTTTTTGATAGAGAGCGACCCAGATATTTCCCTGTTTATCTTCAAAAAAATGGTGTATTTTGGTTTTTGTCAAATCGCATGACTCCACAATTGGATCCACAGGCGGTAATTTTTTCCCGTCCGGACTGTAACGGATAATTCCGGCGCCGTCTGTTCCTAACCAGATATTTCCCTTTTTGTCTAATTTCATTGAAAAAATCTGATTTTCCAAAGCAGAATTACCTGTTTTTAAAACGGTGAAAGTTTGAGAAGGTCTATCAAAAATATTCACGCCGTTTCCCAGTGTTCCGATTAAAACACGGCCATACGAATCTTCGCAAATAGAAAAAACCCGATCGTCGTTTAAACTTCCCTTGACAGCCGGATTGGATTTAAAATGTTTCACCGACTGAGTTTCAGGATTAAAAAGGAAAACGCCGTTTGTATAACTTCCAAACCACAAATTTCCAAAGCTATCTTCAAATGCGCAATCAATATTATCATCTGTTAATTCGCTGTTTTTTTTATTGTAAAAACGAGGTTTCAATGTTTTTGCATCCAGGCAAATGATACCATTATTGGGATACGAAATCCAGATGTTTTTATGTTGATCTTCAAGAAGCCAAGTCACACGGTCTAAATAAAAAGGAATTGTATCTTGAATAAGAAAAGGGCGAAAACTGTCTTTTTGACGGTCATATTGTAATAAGCCGCCCATAGAACCAACCCAGAATATTCCTCGACTGTCTTCAAATATAGTATATACATAATTTCCACGCAATGATGTAGAATCGTTCGGTTGTTCCGAATAAACCGTAAAATTGTATCCGTTAAATTTATTTAAACCGTTTTCGGTTGCAATCCAGATGTAACCTTGTGAATCTTGATAAATTTGCGATATATGACTGTTTGAAAGACCTTCGTTTGGAGTCCAAAGTTGAACTTTTTCAGCCTTAAGTATGATAGGAAGAATGGATAAAATAATTAAAATAAATTTAACGTTTTTCATGTATTCTAATTTATTAATTAACTGACAAAGATATAAAAAATGCATTTGAGTTACAAACAGGAGGTATATGGGTTAAATCTTTTTTTTGAGGAGCTATTTGTCAGAGAAAAGTTCCCTTCTGTATTTTGTTTCCAATCCATCTCCAAAGTCCTTTCAGGACTTTGGACACTTGTCCCTAACGGGACAGAAGGCAATGTTTTGCCGGACAAAGGAAAGCCGGAGGTCTTCAATATGAATAACCCCTCTCTATTCTTAGTTTTTAACTTTTAGTTCTTAGTGGGTCACCTCTCATGCCCCGAAGAAGGGTGACGATACGCCCCGAAGAAAGGTGCCCTCCGTTTTAGAGAATAGGGGACGTTCTTTCAGGACATCCCACATTCTCCAAAAACAGAAGAATTATTTTTCATAGCGCCTCAAAAAAAGAATTAACCCGAAAATGAATTGCTTGCCTATGTGTCGTTCGGCAGTTATACGCCTGAAACGGTAACAACGGAACATCTTTACAGAGATAACGGGAATGTGATTTGTGCGGCGGAATATGTTGACGGATTTATTTACGGATATACCGGAAACAGTGATTATGAATCGGTCAACTTTGTCAAATTGACAAGCGACCGGACGGAA
>JAIRLY010000265.1 GCA_031259075.1 Dysgonamonadaceae bacterium
TTGTCAATCCGCACGAAATGTAATTGAAAAAGGGACTATTCTTCCAACAGTTCGGGTTTGGTGGTAAAGCGTGAAATATATTCGCTTGGCTGTATTCCAAATTCTTTTTTGAAGCAAGCGGAAAAGTATTTGGGGTCGTTGAAGCCGACTGCATAAGCGAGTTCCGATACACGGATATTTTTCTTTTCTTCCATAATCCGGCAGGCGGCTTTCAGGCGGATATTGCGGATGAAGGCGGTAGCGTTCAAACCTGTCAGGGATTTGAGTTTGCGGTAGAGTGTAGCTTTGCTTATGGCGAGTTCCTGCTGCAATTGTTCGCTTCCGAAATCGATGTCGGTCAAGTGTGCCTGCACGAAGTTGATGGCTTTTTTCAGAAAATCTTCGTCCATACTTGTGTAATCCAAATTCTGCATATCAATAACGAGCTGCTTTTTGAAATCGTGAGATACACGTGCTTTTGCTTTCAGCAGGTTGCCTATCCGCGAATGAAGCACACTCAAATTGAATGGTTTGTTGATAAAGGCATCCGCACCTGAATCGTAAGCTTCCACGCGGTCTTCTTCACTGTTTTTTGCGGTGAGAAGAATCAAGGGAATGTGGCAAATGTCCAGGTTGCCTTTCACATATTTGCAAAATTCTATTCCGTCCATTTCGGGCATCATAATATCAGAAACTATCAGGTCTATTTCCTCATTTTCAACAATTTCCACACCTTCTTTTCCATTGTTTCCCGTAAACAGGCGGTATTCTGCGCCCAAAAGTTTTACCATCAGATTCAGCAGTTCCCCATTGTCTTCCAAGAGTAGAAGGCTGTTTTTTAAAGAGTTGTTATTTACATCCGCTTTACCCGGTTTATCTTCATTGGAAATAATACAGGGCGCTGAAGGGAGAACCACGGTATCGTCTATTTCTTCTTCTTTATAACTTTCTCTGCGAATGGGAATCTTTACCGTAAATTCGGTTCCTTGATTTAGTTCGCTTTCTACCGTAATATCGCCGTTATGCAGTTTCACCAAGTCTTTCACTAATGATAAGCCGATGCCGGTACCGATTGTATTGTATTTTCGATAATCGCCTTCGTAAAAACGCTTAAAGAGATTATTCTGCGCTTCTTTCGACATTCCCTTACCATTGTCGCGCACTTTAATAACGGCGTAATAACCGGTTTCATCTATGCGCAGGTCTATCCAGACGGTTCCGTCTATGCTGTTGTATTTTGCGGCGTTGGACAGGAGGTTGTAAAGTATTTTATCCATTTTGTCGGGGTCGAAATAAGCCGGAAACGGTTCGGGGTTACAAATAATGGAAAAATGGAGCATTTTCTTTTTCATCAGCGGGCGGAAGCTTTCCATTTCATTGTGTGCAAATGTTGCCAAATCGCCTTTTGATACTTTGAGTTTGAGATTGCCTGTTTCAGCTTTGCGAAATTCCAAAATCTGCTGCAACAGGCGTATCAGGCGGTTGATGTTGCTTGTCATTATCCGGTAAAATTCGCTGTTTTGCGGTGCGGTAATCTTCAATTCATCGACTGTGGCGGAAATAATGGTTAGGGGAGTCAGCAATTCGTGCGTTATGTTGGTAAAAAACTGCAACTTGGCGTGGTTCAGTTCTTCGAGTTTTGTTTTTTCCAATTCTTTTATATGCAAACTGTTCCGTAAATTCAATCGGTTTCGCGTCATTTTGAAAATATAATACGCGGCAATGCCAAGCAAGATCATATATATAATGTATGCCCACCAAGTTTTCCAGGGAGGGGGCAAAACGGTTATCTCAAGCGTTTGAGGCAACTCACTCCACACGCCAAAGGAATTTGCGGCTTTCAGACGAAAACGGTATTTGCCCGCGCTCAAATTGTTGTAATAAGCAAAACGGTGCGAGGCATCAGTGTAAATCCATTCTTTGTCAAAATCTTCGAGCATGTAGGTGTATTTGTTTTGCGAAGGGTTGATATAGCAAAGCGACGAAAATTCGATGTTGAAATTGTTATGCTTGTAATCTAAGGTAACTTTTGTGGTAAATTCCGGCGATTGTTTGGAAATCTTGTTTTTGAGTTTGTCATCTAATTGTTCCCACGACTGGTTGAAGATTTTTATATCCGTAATGACGACGGGCGAAGCACTGTTGTTTTCTGTCAGATTTTCCGGATAAAAATAATTGTATCCCAGATGACCGCCAAAAAATAATTCGCCGTCTTTGGCTGCAAAGGCCGCATTGCGATTGTAAATATTATCCTGTAAGCCGTCGGAAATCGTATATAAATGGTAATTTTTCCGTGTAACGTCAATTTTTATCAATCCCACATTCGTCCCGCACCACAGATTTCCCTGTTTATCGCCAAGAATACTGAAAATAATATCTCCCGGAAGGTTCCACTCTTTATGCACGGGAATAAACGTCTTTTTCTGCGCATCGAAGTGATTTAAGCCTCCGCCTTCCATGCCTGCCCAGATGTTATTCTGCCTGTCTTTGTGGAGACATAAACAGTTTATGCTGTTCAATTTGGCATTGCCGGTGGAAAAATGTTCAACCGTGTACCGGCTTGCATCCGTACCGTCGCCCGAAATATGGATGACGCCGTCATTGTTGCTTCCAATCCACATTTCATCTTCTTTCCCTTCTTCTATCGCCATTATAGAGATGGAACCGAGCAACTTATCACTCACAATCAGTGAATTGAATTGTACTTCAATTCCATCGGGAGTAAGCATACACAAGCCCTGTCGAGTTCCTATCCAGATATTTCCTTTTGAATCTTCCTTGATGGCGCAGATGACGCCACTCGGCAACCAATTTGTGTTTTTGGGGGTGAGGTTTTGCAATCGGGAACCTTCCGGCGCCGATTTGTCATAGATAAAAATGCCGTCGCCATAAGTGCCTATCCATATTTTACCGGTTCGGGACGATTTTGTGATTGCCATGACTGTTTGAACATGGGTGAATGACTGAAAATCTCTTAATTGGGAAGAATGAGTTAACTGTCCTGTTTTCCGGTTTTCGATAAACAGGCCGAATTGCCCAATGCCCAGCCACACTAATTCGTCCGATTCGACGAACATGCTTTTCACGGAATTTCCGGCATACATGTTCTTGGCTTCTTCCAGCCTGTCGGCGTCAAACAGCGGTTTTCGAGTGTTCATATTATTGACTCCACTGCCTATCATGCCGAGCCACATCAATCCTTGAGTATCCCTCAAGAGGGAATTTACTTCATTTCCTGCTATCGAACAGTTGGAATTATTCGGATAATAGTTTGTAAAAGAAGAAGATGCATTCATCGGCAGAATACTCAATCCGCTACGGGTGCCGACCCACAAGGCGCCGTTATTGACATCTTCGGCTATATCATAAATGATATTATCCGAAATGCTTTGTGAATCGTTTTTAGTATGGCTGAATATTTTCCAGGAAGTGTACGCCGGATTATATACGTTTTCCAGCAGAAACAATCCATATCCCCAAGTGCCGACCCAGATGCGTTTTTGACTGTCTTCGAAAATAACATGAGCGGATTTTTGTGGATTCATACGCGGGTAAGCATAATACTTGCCGGTTTCGGCTTCATAACGATAAAGTCCCTCGTTCCAAGTCCCAATCCATAAATCGCCACGGGAATCTTCCAACAGTGATTTGACGGAGGTTTGCTGAAAAACGCCGTTGGTATTGCTTTTGTCGTACGGGATGCAGGTATCGGTTTCATAACGATATTCATACAGTCCTTTGTCGGTGCCGAGCAACAATTTCCCTTGCTTGGTAACGATAGCGCTGGAAACGGCATTGTCGTTAAATTCCTTCCGGTCAATTGTCCGAATGAGGCCGGTCGTTTTATCCAACATATTCAGCCCGTTGTCGGTGCCGATCCACAAGCGGTGTTTGAAATCTTCGACCAGACAGAAAATATTGTTACTGCTCAACAAAGCCGGATGATACAAATTCGATTTATAGGTTTTTATGGAATATCCGTTGTATTGTGACAGTCCGTTTCGCGTAGCAATCCAGATATAGCCGTCCCTGTCCTGATAGACTTTCTGGACGTCGTTGCTCGGCAATCCGTTCCATGTATTAATGTGATTGAATTTATAGCACGAGGTATTTTCCTCCTGCGCGTGTAACATAGTAAAAAACGATATGATTATCAATGTGCTTAAAAAGTATGGTTTCACTGCGTTTTTTATGAAAAATAAAATTTAAGGCAAAGATATAATAAACAGTTGAAATACATTTCCGATTATGGTTCATAAAGGACGAAAAACGATTTGATTTACTTAATATATATCGAAACTTCAAGATTAAAATTACTCAACGTACTCAGTCGGCGTAGTCGTCAGGTTAGACGATACGCTCCGAAGAAAGGTGCCTTCCGTTTTAGAGAATAGGGGACGTTCTTTCAAGACATCCCACATTCTCCAAAACAGAAGAATTATTTTTCATAGCGCCTCAAAAAAAGATTTAGCCATATTATAAACCATTTGGGTATTTAGAATATTTACTTTATTTTTGTATCATATTATTTACATAGAATACAACGGAACGATGACCGAAAATGAATTGCTTGCCTATGTGTCGTTCGGCAGTTATACGCCTGAAACGGTAACAACGGAACATCTTTACCGAGATAACGGGAATGTGATTTGTGCGGCGGAATATGTTGACGGATTTATTTACGGATATACCGGAAACAGTGATTATGAATCGGTCAACTTTGTCAAATTGACAAGCGACCGGACGGAA
>JAIRLY010000298.1 GCA_031259075.1 Dysgonamonadaceae bacterium
ACTTGCGGGGTTGGAATTTCCTCCAAAAGAGTTTGACCGGATTGGAGGTCTTGAATGATTTGCAACATAAAAAATATTTAAATTCTTCTTGTGAAAGAAAATACAGGTAAAATGAATAAGGACGTCGGTATCAATGACTATTTTAGTTTTTTTCATTTACAATATCCGGTAATTGGATGCCTATTTCCGATAATAATTCAATGTAATGGCTTTCCGAAATTTTATTCCGGTCAAATTTTTCTTTGGCTAATATGGCATAATCACCAATGATAACTTTTTCATTTCCGGCAATTTCGTAGAGTTTAGTGTCAAAACCATATAATTGGGCATATTTTATGACAGGCGCCTTGCTGTATCGTTCGACTTCATCTTTAGTCAATAATTTCAGATCTTTCAAGCGATATAAAAGAGCGGTATGGGAAACGGAAAAATATTTTTCTAGTTTAAATAAGGTAGAAAGTTTTATCCCTTCTTTTAATTCCGAAAGAGGGATTAATCTTTTTATACCTAATTCCGGCATTAATAGATTGGAGGCAAATGTATCCGCTTTTTTTTCTTCAATATCTTTCGTATTTGTACTGCCGGGGTTACAGATATGAATCTTGAACTCTTTTTGAACGAACAGATGATACAGTTCATGTGCGATCGTAAAGTGCTGGCGGCTCAATACTTGATTAGAATTTATCAATATGAACCGTTTATCTTTCTTCTTTTCACACATTCCGGAAAAGGAAGTGGACAATGGTCGAAATAGCGTCAAAACATTCAGTTGCAAAAGTAATTTTTCACAATCAATAGCTTCATACGCGTTCAAAAAACACCTGTTTCTGAAATCTAAGGCTAATTGACAAATTTCTTCATAATTAATATTTGCCATATTTTAACATTCCGTTATTTTCAAATAGTTCCGGACAATATTTTTAAACCAAGCTATTTCTTTTCTATCTTGTTCACTCAAAGAATCGGTACGGAAGCAGCAAATCAATTCATCGTCTAATTTAACCACATCTTCTTCAAAGAGGTGCGATAAAGATATACCATATAATTCACACACTTTCAGCATTAATTCGTAAGGCATTTCTCTATTTCCACAATCATAATTGGCATACGCTCCTCGTTCTATACCCAAATAGTTGGCTATGTCTTCGTATGTATAATGAAATTTTTCCCTGAGTGAGCGAAGGTTATTTCCGATTATTTGTTTCATGTAAATATGATGATATTATAAAAATTCCGTTGCAAAGAACGGATTTTTTTTGTTTTATCCAAATATTGCAACAATTTTAACTTTTGAAATTAAAAGAAAAAGATTCCGGTAGTATTTGAAATTTGGTTTACAGTGATTTGTTTATTGTAATTGCCTCAGTATTTTCACAATAAACTGTTCGCCCTCTATATCATTAATTAATTCGATATCAGGTTGATGAGCCAAAGCTCTTGCAATACCGGATCCCAGTCCGCGATAGATCATCATTTTAGCTCCATAACTGATGAGCAGGTTGTTTCTTGCGACGGCTTGTCCTAACTTGATATTTTCTATTGTTAAACTGTTCGGTAAACATCCGGGGCTGATTATTTCAATTCTGTTGTCGAATAGCATCAGCCTGACAGGCGAATTTTTAGTATAATCTCTATGTATCAAAGCATTTTGGAGCAGTTCTTCCAAGGCAATTTCGGATATTTCAAGAATGCCTGTGGAGTTGAAATTCTGTCCGTTTTGTTTATGCAATAAATGTGCATTAAAAAAACCCATGCCGTCTTTGAACATTTCGGGTATTGTTCCGATGATATCGCGGCTATCCCTATAACGGCATCCTCCGATACTATTTCCGAAAAAAGCGACGGCCTTGATACAAAAAGCCGGTTGATAACGTTGAGGATTTCTTGCAAAGAACAATAAACCGCCTAAAGTGAGCCGGTTGTTCCGGATAATGTTCAGATTTTGATACAGGTAATTATTGAAGATATCATTCCTGTTTTCCGTATAAGTGGAGAGATGCAAGAGATATTCCTCCACTTTTCGGAGGTCGATATCCTTCTCGCTCGTATTGGGAACGGTTATTTCATCTACGTATAACCTTCCACTCTGTTGGAACAGGCGTATCTGTTCATTATTATCCGTCAATTTCCTTTTGTCGGAACCTTGTTTTATCCATATTGTCCCATTATTGTCCTTATACGGTTTAGCAATTCCTTCCTCAATATAGACAATCAATACGGCTTTATTATTGAAAGCGATTGCTTCCGTAGTGAGATAAACGGGAGGTTTTACCAATTCGTTCGCGATAGTAGCAATTCGATTGCTTATACGTTGAATTTCAGAGTAATCCAATCCGAAGATATTTCCTGTTTTATCTTCCACCCCAAAAATAATCATTCCTCCACGAACATTTGCCATAGCGATTATTTCGGCAGCAATTTTGTCCGAATTATCCAAATCTCGCTTGAATTGTACTTTGCTTGTTTCGCCCAAGCGGACTGTTTCATTTAATTCTTTGATGGTCATGTCGCTATATTTTTTACAAAAATACATGAAATTTTTTATTTACATGCAGACAGGTAAAATTTCTTCGGATTACGTCGTTGTATTCAGCAGGAATTTTTCCGCAGAACAGAGTACCGTTTGATTACATATTGCTCATATCAAATCCTTGATATTCAATTTGAAATCCCTGTAATTGTCCTGTTTTGTCAAGCATATAATGCGCTTTTTCTTTCAGCGCATTATACCGGATATGTTTTTCGTTGCGCTTAATTTCGATGATTTGTGCTGTTTGGTCGAGTTCATTGACTGCAATTCGGATGTAACTCGTTCAAAATTTCTTTCAAAACAGATACTTTGAACGGATGCACCTGCAAAAAAGCAGTTGCCCGTCCAAACAGCGGAGCTTTGTAATCCTTGAAAATCCGGTGCATCAGCGAAAAAACCGATCCGCAAACAAGAAGATTTATTTTGCTTTTATCTTTGTGTAAATCCCAATAATGCTATATTTCGCTATAAATAGACGGGTTAATATTCAAAAATTCTTGAAACTCATCAATTATCAGATTAAAACGCTTTTCTGCCGAAAGTTGCATCAGAAACTGGAAAAGTTTGCCGAAACTTGTAATAGCGCCCCAAATGGGGATATTCAGTTTAGCTGTAATTTCTTGCTGGAAATCTTGACAGAGAAACAGTTCCGCTTTACGCGAAACAAAGAAATATAAAGTCGGTTGTCCTTTGGTCGCACGAAGCAGCAACTGCGTTTTTCCAATGCGCCGCCTGCCCGTTACAACGGTGAACTGTGCATTTTCTTGCGAGATTGTTTCAATTTCCCGCAAACGTTCTATTTCCTTCTCTCTGTCATAAAACCTCATATTCAACAATATATATCATATCAAAAACATATCGAAACCGTCAGTTCCGAAACGGCTGTTTCGATTGAAAAAATAATTGTTTGATTTGAAATAAACAAATGGAAAATATTCTGTTAAAAATAATTTGATATTATTTTTTATGAATACCGGATATAGTACCCAATTGTGCAAAATTACAACCCGTCGGAATGTGACGCGGCACGATTTGGATAAAAGACGAAAACAAAGGAAGACCGCAGGTCTTCAATATGAATAACCCCCAATGAAGCGAAGCGATTGGGGGTGAAAAGAGTATCTTCTTCTCCCCAACCCCGTTTGAGGGGTTGAACCCATCGTTTCCATATCAAATCCTTTCAGTCATTCAACCCGCTTCGGGGTTGAAAGCGCCGCCGGTATTTCGTTTGCCCCCAATCGCTTCGCTTCATTGGGGGTTATTCAAATTGAAAGCCTTCGGCTTTCTTTATCCGACGAAACTTCCGGTCGTGCCCGGAAGAACACATTGCTTTCTGTCCTGTAGGGACAAAATGTTGGTAAAAAAAGAGTTCAATCATTGCTACCGCCCGTCCCGTCAGGGACGGAATGTTAGTAGAAAATACGAGCCTCTCTACCCTCGCTCTGTCTCGTCAGGGACAGAATATGATTCGTTTTATTCTGTCCACATTCCGTCCCTGACGGGACGGAC
>JAIRLY010000126.1 GCA_031259075.1 Dysgonamonadaceae bacterium
TTGGAAAGAGCATTAATTCCTACGGGGCTTTTTATCGAATTGCCCGTAGGCTATGAAGCGCAAATTCGTCCCAGAAGCGGATTAGCAATCAAACAAGGCATTTCGCTGGTAAATTCGCCGGGAACGATCGATTCGGATTACAGGGGAGAAATAAAAGTAATTGTCATCAATCTTTCGAAAGAACCTTTCACAATCACAGATGGAGAACGAATTTGTCAAATGATAGTCGCCAAGCACGAAAGAGTGGAATGGGAATCAACCGGAAAGTTAAATGAAACCGACCGGGGTGCAGGTGGATTTGGTCATACGGGAGTTTGATCGCCAGCCGGATAAATCCGTGATTATTCAACAGATACAAGGGTGGAAAATCTCCACCCTGATCTGTATACGCATACCAATACCAGCGATCTCTTTTCCAACTCATTTCATTCGTAATCGCTCGGTAAATACCAACCGACCGGACAAAAAAGTAAAATTTGCTGATGCCATTATAAATTTGTAATTTTGCAAAGATTTATGAGGTTATCATGAAAATAAAAGTTATAGGTTAATGTACTCATGCAAAAATTTCTATGTATCTTGTTATTGTTGTTGAGCGGTATCCTCTTATTTGCCGAAAATAAACCGGATGAGGAACAGCGTAAATTTGATTATTTCTTTTTGGAAGCACTTCGGCTCAAACAAAAGGAAAAACACTCGGATGCTTTCAATATATTGCAATATGCGTTGAAAATCGACTCTACTTCTTCAGCCGCTTTATACGAGATTTATCGATATTATCTGTTTTTGAAAAAGGAAAAATCGGCTTCGGACGCTTTAAAAAAAGCAATTTTATATAATCCTGATAATGATGAATATAAATTGGCTTTGGCCAACTTAAATAATAGATTGGGACAACTCGACGAAGCGATTGCCCTTTATGAAAAATTAGCAAAAGAAAATCCCGAAAAAACAGAACTGCACTACTATCTAAGTAGCTTATATATTCAACAACAAAATATGGACAAAGCCGTTGAAGCCTTAAATTCTCTTGAAAATAATGTGGGGATAAACGAAACGATTTCTTTACAAAAATACCAATTGTATAAATTAATGAACAGGAAAAACGAGGCCTTGAAGGAAATTGAAAATCTGGCGGCGAAGTTTCCGACCGAAGCAAAATATCAAATCATAACAGGTGATTTTTACTTGGAAGGAAATAAGCCGGAAGAAGCTTTATCTTATTATGAAAGAGCGGCAAAAATAGATCCGGACGATCCTTTTTATTTTATTTCTATGGCCAATTATTATGAATATAAAAAACAGGATGAAGCGGCAACGCAAGAAATAGAAAAAGCGCTTAAAAATCCGGTCTTGGATAGTGATACCAAATTGGGTATACTCGGAAGATATATTCAAAATATACGCAATACTAAAAAAGACATCGAAACAGCGAATATGCTCTTTGAAACTTTAACGGAACAACATTCACAGGATAAAGAATTAAACGTGATGTATGGTCAATTTTTACTTTCGCAAGGTAAAACGGACGAGGCAAAATTTCAGTTTCAAGTAGTAACCGAAACGACGCCGGAAAATATAGCCGCTTGGACTTTGTTGTTGGATATTACTTTGAAAGAAGAAAATACAGATGAAATTATTTCTATCTGCAACGGAGCGTTACTCTATTTTCCGGATGTACCTGAATTTTATTTTTATAAAGGAATGGCTTGTTTCCTTCAAGAAGAATATCAAATGGCGCTGGATGTTTATAAAAAAGGATTAGAAGTCATTAACGAAGATAATAAAACGCTTATTTCAAATTTCTTAGGTCAGATAGCGGATGTATATTATCAGCAAGGGAATAAAGACGAGGCTTTTTCTTATTATGATAAAGCCCTCCGCTACAACGAAAAAAATATCATGGTAATGAATAATTATGCTTATTATCTTTCGTTGGCAAAAGAAAATCTGGATAAAGCGGAAAGAATGTCGGCTACAGTTGTTCAGCTCCAACCCGATAATGCAACATATATCGACACTTATGCTTGGATATTTTTTCAGAAAGGAAATTATTCTTTAGCAAAATTTTACATCGAAAGCGCCCTGTCCAAAAATGACGCTCCGAATGGCGATATTTTGGAACATTATGGCGATATTTTATATAAAACCGGAAATATCGAAAAAGCTGTATCCGAATGGGAAAAAGCGCTCCTCTTAAAAGAGGATAAAGAGGATACGAAAATTCTTAAAGAAAAAATAGCAAACAAGACGTATTATGAGTAACAGTAAAAGAATCACAGTCCTTTTGCTAATCGGAATTTTATTAGGTGGATATTCTTGCAGAAGCGTTAAAGAAACTTCTATTGTCGCTCTGCAAAAAATGTCTAAAACGGAGCGATTAAATGCAATTATTTCCTCCGAACTGCAATATCATACGTTTTCGTCCAATCTTAAATTTGCCGCAAGAATAGGAAAACAAAAAAAGGAAGTCACAGTTGACGCTCTATTGCGAATCATCAAAAATGAAGCCATTCAGCTTTCCCTGCGCATTCCACTGTTGGGAACCGAAGCCTTCAAAATAATAATTACTCCCGATCAAATTCTTATTGTCGACCGGCTGAATAAACAATATCTCTCCGAAACGATGAAAAACGTTCAAACGCGGGTGCCTTTCGATTTAGACTATTATAGTTTGGAGGCTTTATTGACCAACCGGATGTTTATTGCCGGAGCGCAAAAAATTACTCCTGAAAATTATACTGCTTTCAATATCAAGGAAAACGATTTTCTGGTAAATCTTATCAATACGAATGCACAAGGGATACAATATGACTTTACAATTGATCACAGCCACCGTATTCAATTGACTCAAATGAATCGGAAAAAAGGGCAATCATACTTGCAATGCAAATACAGTGAATGGGGATTCGCTTCCAATCGGAATTATTTTCCTTTATTAATTGATTTGGCATTGAATGTTCCAAACGATACCTACAAAGTGAATTTATCCTTTAAATCGGTGGATATAAACACTGATTTCAAAATTGATCTTGACGCTCCTAATTCGAGTAAATATCAACAAGTTTCTTTGCCACAAGTAATTGAATTAATCAAGAATTTACTATGAAAAATCAGTGGATCATTTTGTTATTTATATTGTTTTCGCTTCCGCTTCCGGCTCAATCCGTGCGAACTCAAGAGTTGGAAAAACAAAAAAAAACGCTTTTAAACGAAATCGAAAACACAAATAAATTACTGAATGAAAATAAACGAACTATCAATAACGTATTGAACCGTTTAAGTTTAGTAACTCAACAAATCAATTCCAGAAAACAATTAATGGAAATTCTGGAAAAAGAAATAAAAAATTTGGACGAAGAAATCCAATTGAAAGAATTACAAGTTAATGATCTCAAAAAAAAATTGCATTTAAAAAAAGAGAATTACGCCGTTTCCATTCAAAAAATGTATAAACAGAAAAATAATCAGGAGCAACTTCTTTTTATTCTGTCGGCCAATCATATCACTCAATCTTTTCGCCGGATGTTGTATTTAAGAGAATATGCAAATTGGCGTAAAAAACAGGCTTCAGAAATTATCGCTCAACAAAATAAAATAACCGTCGAAAAAGAAACTTTGGAGAAAAATAAAAAGGAAAAAGAAATGCTTGCAAACGTTCGGAAAAACGAAGAAGAGCAATTACACAGAGAAGAAATTGTGAGAAAAAGCGAAGTCGCCGGTTTACAAAAAGACAGAAAAAAACTTCAAGCAATTATAGAAAAGAAGAAAAAACAGGCGGATGTTTTAAATCGCGAATTGGAAAAGATTATTGCGGAAGAAATCGTTTCTGCACAAATCATCGTCAAGTCTCAACCGAATAAGGGAAAAAAAGCGGAAGTTGCCGCAGGTTTTGCTATGACAAAGGAGGAGCAAACTTTGTCGGCTAATTTTGCAAATAATAAAGGAAAATTGCCTTTCCCGTTGAAAGGCAATTATAAAATTGTAGAACATTTCGGCATACACCAGTACCGGAATCTGAAGAATGTTCAGTTCAACAGTAATGGAATAAAAATAAAAACGACCGCAGGAAATACGGCTAAAGCTGTTTTTGACGGAACCGTTTCACGCGTTTTTGTTGTTCCCGGATATCAAACTTCCGTCATTATACGGCACGGCAACTACCTTACGCTTTATTCTTCTCTTGAACAAGTGTACGTAAAAAGAGGAAATTCGGTGAAAACAGGACAAGATATCGGGAAAATATATACGGATACGGAAGACAATTCCACAATTCTTTATTTTGAATTACGAGAGGGACAAAAGAAATTGAATCCGGAGCTATGGCTCTATAAATAAGAAACGAGTTGACGAAAGCATACTTTTGTCGACTCATTAACTCTTTATAAGTATGAAAGATGATCAGTCAGCGCTTGTGCTCCATTCGGGAGGACAAGATTCGACCACTTGCCTGTTTTGGGCATTGAAACATTTCAAAGAAGTAAGAACGTTATGCATTACGTATGGACAACGACATTCATGGGAAGTAGAAGTTGCTCGGAAAATAGCAATCCAAGCCGGAGTTCCTTTCCGGATTTTAGATGCAACCGTCATCAGTCAATTGGCAAGAAATTCATTGACTCACCACGATATGATTATGGATCAGGAAAAGCCGGAACACTCTTACCCGAATACTTTTGTTGCAGGAAGAAATTTATTTTTTCTGACTTTTGCCGCAGTGATTGCTCGTTCATACGGGATTCGCAATCTTGTAACCGGCGTTTCCCAAGCCGATTATAGCGGATATCCGGATTGTAGAGATACATTTATCCGTTCGGCTAACGTCACCCTGAATTTAGCTATGGACGAACAGTTTATCATCCATACTCCGCTAATGTGGTTGAGCAAAGCCGAAACATGGGCTTTAGCCGACGAATTAGGGGTTTTTGATGTTGTTAAAAACGAAACGTTAACTTGCTACAACGGTATAATTGCAGAAGGATGCGGTCAATGTCCGGCGTGCAAATTACGCAAAGCAGGATTAGATGAATATGAAAAGTCAAAAATTAACACTACTCGGTAATAAGACCGAATATAAATCAGACTACACGCCTGAAGTATTGGAAACTTTTGAGAATAAACATCCCGAAAACGAGTATTGGGTACAGTTCAATTGTCCTGAGTTTACCAGCCTGTGTCCAATTACAGGACAACCGGATTTTGCAACCATCCGGATCGATTATATTCCGGATATAAAAATGGTGGAAAGTAAAAGCTTGAAACTTTATTTGTTCGGTTTTCGAAATCATGGCGCTTTTCACGAAGATTGCGTGAATATTATTATGAAAGATCTGATTGCATTGATGAATCCGAAATACATTGAAGTTACCGGATTGTTTACGCCTCGCGGAGGAATTAGTATTCACCCATACTGTAACTACGGAAAGCAAGGAACCGAATTTGAAGAATTGGCAAAAAAGAGATTATTCTACCGGCAATCGGCAACTAACGAATAGTAGAAAGTGAAAAATCTTCAAACTTCATTTGGAGTTTTGAAGAGATAATCGTACCTTCGCACCTTGTTTGAAAAAGTCTTCGTAGCTCAGTTGGTAGAGCAAATGACTCTTAATCATTGGGTCCAGGGTTCGAGCCCCTGCGAGGACACAGACTGAAAATCAATGATTTACCTATTGTATGCAATGCTTACGATAGGTATTCTTGTGTTTAAAGACCATTACAATACCTCTTTGTACAGCATTTGAGTGTACACCCGTGTACGAAATGTTTAGAAAAATGTTTAGAAATTTAATATGTACAATTATGGTAAACATCAGATTGGTTATCTTCCCCAAGAAAGCGTTTACAATACAAGCAACTCCATTTGCGGACGTTGGCGAGGCGCTCGCTCCACGATTTATTTTGTTTGATGGTTTGTATATTGTAATCGGGTTAAAAGCGGTGTTTTTTATCCGTCATCTTACCGGTTTCGTACAAATCGCGCAAGTATTCCTTTTCAAAAGTTACAATCACACCATTTCATTTCCCGAACTCAGGTTACCAAT
>JAIRLY010000132.1 GCA_031259075.1 Dysgonamonadaceae bacterium
GTCTCCGGCCACCGGCACATTGTCGCACTGGCTTTTCCAAGTCGTTCCCGTCCAGATATCCAGACAGTTAGTTGAAATATTGAAAATCAGTAGTCCGGCGGCTTCTGTGTTTACGGACATTGCATTGCGTTCCGCTGTAGTTAACCGGGGCAAATGCAGTCCGCCTTTCACATTTCCCGCATCCAACTCCAAAAGCGAATAAGCGGGAGGATTCGCGTTGCTGCCGATTGTCACTTGTGCATTCACACTTGCTGCGCTCAAAACGAAGAGCGTCAGCGCTAAAAAAATCATTTTTTGTTTCATGTTTAATAAAAATTTAGTAATTTATAATTCTGTTCTCTTTGTCCCCCAATCGCTTCGCTTCATTGGGGGTTATTCATCTTGAAGACTTTCGGTCTTCCTTTCTCCATTCTCTATTTTCCATTCCTAACTTTTAGTTTTTCCGGTTCCGGTAAAGACAACCGGCTTTTATTAAACGATGAGAAAAATGATTTTTTAATTCGAAAGGTTGTCTTCACCATCGCCGGAATAAACATAATGATACAGGGGGCGGCGTCAATTCTTAACTCATGACTCTTAGTTCTTAGTTCGCTTTCAGGTCCCGGTGAGAAGCGGTTTAAAAATACGAAGCGTGGGACTTTTAACTTTAATTCGTATCTGAGGTCGTCAACTACCCACAATGACAAATAAGTTAAACCCACGCATCTGCGTGAGCGTTTACTAACTTATTCTTGTCATTGTTGAAATTGTTGACGTTTCAGATACAAGAATATAAGCTAACGCTTTCTTAATTAATATATAATGTTAAAAATAATTTCTGTTTCTTTTATGAAAAAATGTTATTTTATATTTAAAAACCACGCAAAAATATGGAATCACAGCGCTTCAGCGATTAAAAAAAATTTAGCCCTTAATTCTTAATTATTTTTATTATTCTGTCTTCCGTTCGCAATAGATACATTCCTTCAGGGAATGTGGAAAGATCAATTTGATTTTCCTTAGCATGGAGCAGTATTTTCCCCATTACATTATATACCGTCACTTCCGGTGTTTTGCCTGCTGTATTCTTTATATATACCATTCCGGTAGTAGGATTTGGATACACAATCGCACGGGAATCAACATCTTCTATTCCGGACAACTTTTCCCTGTTCACCGTGACGGTATAGGTTTTTTCAGTAGTTCCGTTTTCGGCGGTGACATTCACGTAGAAAATGTTATCACCTACATTCAAAGTATAGATTCTCGATTCGGTTGCAACGGCATACATGTGGGCAGTTACAGCGTCTATGGTGATATTTTCCACGCTATTTTTTACACTTACCCTATATTGAGCGACGTCGCTATTAAAATCCGGCGTGAGTGTTCCTTCATTTACCGTTAATTGACTTAATGTAGCATCTGAACTGGGTTCATACTCACAACGGATTATGAAATTTTTCCAAACATTCGCTTGAGTATAGGCTTCACACGAATTGACAAGTACAATTAATTGACAGTTGCTTTTGTCCATATTTCCGAAAACACGATCCTCAATTTCTATTGGAGCCGGTTTCAGATTATAGATTTCCTGTAATCCCGTACAATATTGAAAAGCGTACCGGCTTATGGAATTTATATTTTTGGGTAATGTGACTGATTTCAATCCTGTACATAATTCGAATGCCGACCTGTCGATGGATGTTAAATTCACCGGTAAAATAGTGGATACTAAGGATGATTTATTGTAAAATGATCCTTGCGGCAATTCGTTGGCTGGATAAGTGATTGAATAATTGGTCAGCGTGCCTTCCGTCCCCGTATAATCCACGATTGCAGCTCTGCTAAGGTCTAATTCTTTCAAAACAAACATATTATCGCGGATAAATCTTATATCACGGGCGTCTATTTTCCCGGATACAGTAAGTTTAGTAACGAAATAAGCGTTGAGAATACTGTCTTTTAATGTTCCGGCTTTTGTGAGATTCACGCTGACGTCCGATAAAAAAGGAGTAATGGCAGCGATCTCTATATTGTCTATGGCAATCGGCGGCTGATTTCCGTCGGAAGCGTCGTTTTTCCAAGTAAAGATTAATCGTATCGTAGTTCCGGTACAAGAATCGGGCAAAAGGATGAATGTGTGTTGCCAAACATTACTGTTGTTGAATGTTCTCAACGGAACAGTGTTAATGCCGATTCCGCCCACCGGTACGGTATCCGTACTTAATATGCGTACTTCCAAATAATCTTGCATATACATGTTATTGAACACTTCGCCGTACCCTTTCCAATCGAAAGAAAGTTGGTAGTGATTTTCTGTTAGCGGTAATTCGATGTCTTTGTACAGATGAACAATGCTTGCAACGCCTGTGTCATACTGATTGGATTCTCCGTCGTCGTTAGAAATATAAGCGGAACGCCGACTATTTGTAGCGGCGGCGCTTGTTCCCGTTACCCATTGATTTGTTTGAGTTCCATTGGCGAAAATCCAGCCGGTAACATCATTTTCAAAATCTTCGGCATATAACGTTTCTACGGTATTGGCAGTTTTGAAGTGAGCCGTCAATACAGTATCTTTTGTCAGCGTAAAACTGAATGGATTATCGGTAGAAACAATCGTGTTTCCGCTTTTCCATTGGGCGAACCGGTAATTTATCGAAGGAGCAGCAGAAAGAGTAACAGTAGTTCCTGCCACATAAAGGCCATCTCCGGTCACTGTTCCCTCATTAAGTCGAGCCGGTGTTGCATTTACTTCTTTTAGGTTGCCCGAACTGCCTCCTTTGAATAAAAAAGAGATTGTTCCGTCGGTTGTATTTTGTGTAATTTCGGTGATCGGTTTATTCGTATTCGCTCCGGCCCACGATTTGGAATCCGGATTGGACGTATCCGTAAAACTTGTATTGTTTTTAGAAGGATAAGGATCGTTGGAGCGGCCGGAAATAGAGCTGCCGATTCCGGCTTGTTTCACATATAACCCCCTGCGGGAAGCGACGCAATTGATACAATTGCTGCTCCAACCCGAGTTATTTTCATCTACATGGTAGATGAGCATACCGCTCGCCGGAATGTAGGAATCCCAACCTGTTTTTTGCCGGTTTTCCACTAGAAAATATTCACCGGGAGTGGTGGTGTTCAATTTATAAGTAACCCCTTGTGTTTCCGGATGGGGTAATGTAATATCTGCCGGAGAAGAAAGTTCCGTTGCAGGCGTCCACCCCATAAAATCTCTGGACCATGCCGAATGAAGCGCCGGCGTACGTCCGCTGTCGTTCCATGTGCCGGAGGCCATAATATCCCATGGGCCGACATCAACGGATGTTCCGTTTTCTTCAGAATCCGTATCGTACAAATCGGGTAAACCGAAAACATGACTCAATTCATGGGCAATTGCACCTATGTAAGTTATGTTACTGCCATTGTTTCCCCTTAGTTCGGGAGAACAAGAATAAGGATAAATTAATTTTCCGTTTAATGTCACCGGTGGATAAACGTTGCTTTTATGCGACCAGATGGCTTGACCGGCAGGAACTCCGGCTTCTTGCCCGTATCCTGCAAAAATAACATGAACGGCGTCGACAATACCATCGTCATTTATGTCGTACTTAGAAAAATCACAACCATCTGCACTTGCAGCGATAATAGCTTCTCGCACCATTAGCCCGGGATCTCCGCCGGAGTTAAAATCATAATAGGATATGTCGTGTGAAAGGGTATAAGGCCCAAAAATATCTACTTGAAAATCCATTTGTTCGTAAGAACTTGCCGTAAAATAATCACGCAAACTGCCGGTAATTGTTCCGCCGGCTGTATAACCGATCTGGTTCATAAGCGGTTCAAATTCTTCTTTCGGTTTGGTAAACGATTTGCCTTGAAAACCGACTAAAATAAGTGGCGCCCGTACATTTCCGGTTACGGCTTTAGGCGCTTGATTCGTCGAAACGTTTTTTTTCAACGTCGATTGTTCTGTTTTACGAAGTTTTTGTATTCTGTTTGTTTTTTGTTTATCGGAATACCGTAAATCTTTTTGAACCTTTTTTAAAAAAGAGACTTCCGCAGGTGTACGATCTTTTTCATCGTGGAAGCGAACTCCAGATAAAACCAAGTCTTCAGTTGCTTCTTTTACGGCATATTCATAGAACCCATTTTTGTTTAACAGTAGCGAATAACCATCTGACGAGGTCGCCCAATTTACCCATTCGTCGCCTTTCAGTATGATTGTAATTACAGTTCCATCCGGAAGCGGATATTGTACCGGATAAGGATAAGCCGGTACGGCATTCGTTTTTTGCGCAATGAACAGCATTACGATAAACGTTGTAAACAACATTTTTTTCATTTGATTAATATTTTTTTGTACAAATTTTAGTTAGAAATATTTTTGATATGATTCCCTTTGTCAATAGCTTTCTTCGTCATGATCTCGAATAAATCTCTTTTAAGATTTTACAGCCTTTTCAATTTCTTCTACAGTTGTCGGCAGTCGTTTTTCATAAATCGGTCGGCATCCGTTTTCCGTGATTAGAATGTCATCTTCTAAACGAATACCGCCAAAATTCAGGTATTTTTTCACTTCATTAAAATGAATAAAGTCTGCATTTATTTTTTCTTTCTCCCATTTTTCAATCAATTGCGGGATGAAATAAATACCCGGTTCTACAGTTAAAACATGTCCCGGTTCTAATTGTTTTCCAAACCGGAGACTTCGATAGCCAAACATTGTATCTCGTTGATTTTCATCGTCGTATCCGACGAGTGTTTCGCCCAAGTCTTCCATGTCGTGTACATCCAAACCCATAGCATGTCCTAAACCGTGGGGCATAAACAGAGCCGGAACGCCTGCGTTCAACGCTTCTTCCGTATCTCCTTTTAGCAGTCCCAAATTACGCAAACCTTCAAATATAATTTTATACACATTCCGGTGGACGCTTTTATAGGTAATTCCGGGTTGAGCCAAAGCGATGGAATCGTCTAATGCCTTTAAAACAATATTGTGAATCTCTTTTTGTTGTTGCGAATAGCTACCGCCTACAGCAGTAGTGCGCGTAAAGTCGGATGCATAGTAATTGATATTTTCTGCGCCTGCATCGCACAACATCAATCGTCCGGATTGCAATATTCCGCTATGATCGTGGTTATGAAGCGTTTGTCCGTTCATGGATAAAATAGTAGCAAAAGAAACGCGTGTTCCTTTCGAAATAGCCAATCCTTCGATCATACCGGCGATTTCCCGTTCCGAAACTCCCGGTTGACACATTTTCATCGCTACAATATGCATCGCGTAACCCGTTGCTCCGGCATCTTCCAATTCTTTTAATTCTTCGGATGATTTAATCAATCGCATCCGGATGATTGCTTTGGTTAGTTCGATAGAATAACCGGCGATTGCCGCATCCGTATTTTTATTTAAAAGTTCACTTAAAATCAGTTGATTACGATAACGATAAGGTCTCAAATAATGGATTTGTCGATTTTTAGCGAGTAGGGTAGGTAGTTGGGAAAAGGGAAGTGTCGTTTCGATACCAACTTGCGAAGCCCGTTCTTTCAAGGAAGGAAGATTTCCCATCCAGATGATGTCGTCAATTGTAAGTTCATTCCCCAGTAAATATTCTTTATTATTTTCAATATCAATAATATAAGCCAAATCAGGCGTATCTAATCCTACATAATAGATGAAAGAACTGTCTTGCCGGAAAGCATACGCATTCCCTTCGTAGTTGATGGCCGCTTCTCCATTGCCTAATAGAAGAATTAAACCGGAACCAACGGATTTTTTTAACTCTTCTCTTCTTCTGATATAAATTTCTTTTGCAAACATAATAGTGTTTTTTGTGAGCAGTGAACAGATATTTTATTCACCGCTTACAAAGTTATAATAATTCATTGAGAAAAAGTATTTTTTTAGGCTAAATCTTTTTTTGTTCGCAAATTTAGCTTTTTTTTCATAGAACTCAAAAAAAGATTTAGCCCAACCCCCAATAAGCGAAAAACGGACAATTTGTCTATGAATAAACCGTTGTAAACTTATCGTTTAGAATGGTTATGGGGTAGTTATGTCCATAATGGATGAGGGTGTAGATTCTTCATCCTTCCGGGAGAGCAACTCCTTATATCAAGTTCACTATTTCTTCGTTTAGTACCGTTAATTTTTCCGTTCCCGTTTCGGTAATAAGGAATGTATTTTCAATTCCCACAGCACCGATATCCGGAAATACGAATTTAGGTTCGTAGGCGATAACCATTCCCGTTTGCAACAGATCTTTTGAGCGCTTCATCAATACCGGAAGTTCGTTAATTTCTATCCCTACGCCATGTCCCACAAATTTGGCTTGTTGAACGGTTCCCATAAAATGTGCGGCAAAACCGGCTTCTTCGACCATTTCTATAGACCGGTTATAAATATCCGCACAAGCAATTCCGGGTTTAACGGTTTCCATGAAACAATTGTGCATCCGGATAGACGTCCGGTGTGCTTGATAAACAATATCCGGCAAAGTTCCATACGAATAAACACGAGTCATGTCTGTGATATAAGCCGTAAAATTTCCGGCCATATCCACCATGACCGTTTGTCCGGGTTGAATCTTTTCGCCGTTCACGCCAATCGGCAAGCAGGGATTTAATCCGCCTCCGCCTAAAGCAAAATCATAAGGCGAAGGCGTTTCTGCATTTTTACCCGCCAATAAGCTTCCCATAAAAATGTCCATATTGTTTCCAAAAGTTCTGAATATCCCAAGAGAGCCGTTTTTCCGCATCAAACGTTCGATTTCATATTGAAATTCCACATCTTTCATATTTTTACTAAAAACGGATGGAATTTGTTGATACGTCTCAGCGTGTTGTTTTGCAGAAATGCGTAATTGTTCAATTTCCCATGGCGTTTTCGTCATTCGGGCTTTTCGCAAAACCGGAGTTGCATTTCCGGTGACTTTCGGATTAAAAGCAGTTTCCAACCGCAAAAATTCATTATGAGTAATCTGGTCTGTTTCCAAAAGTAAAACAGAAGGTAAACTTAATTTTTTTTTCTGTAATAAACATGGAATATCTTCCGGTTTTCTGATATGAATTACATTTTCGCCTTGCAAATCAACCGGTCGTTGAACGAAACAGATCGGATCTCCTTCCACAGAGAGATAAACAAAACCGGTGAATATTCTTCCCGTTAAATAATAAATATTTACATTAGTTGCTATTAAACAAGCATTAGCGTCTGATTCTTTCAGTGAATTTTGGACTTTAGTCCACCGGATTTGTAAATCTTCCTTCGAAGGATATTGTGATTGGTTCATTTTTATTTGATTTTTTAATTTTGACTGTTGTGGTGCAAATATAACAAAAATTCTTAGTTAACTTTGCAGTTATTAATCACGATTAAATTAAAATATGATTTCTTTTCCGAATGCTAAAATAAATCTGGGGCTTAATATTGTATCCAGACGGCCGGATGGATATCACAACATTGAAACCGTTTTTTATCCGGTTCATTGGTGCGATGTGTTGGAAATTGTTCCGGCGAAAAGAGAGAAAGGGATATTTATTCAGATTGGAATCCCCATCAAAGAAGATCTGCAAAAAAATTTGGTAATGAAAGCATACCGGTTGTTAAAAGCAGATTATGACATTCCGGAAATAGATATCTATCTTCGCAAAAACATTCCGTTTGGAGCTGGATTGGGGGGCGGATCGTCCGATGCCGCTTTTATGCTTAAGCTTTTGAACGATTTTGCAGGTTTGCATCTGTCTCACGAGCAATTGGAAGAATATGCACGTCGACTTGGAGCTGATTGTCCTTTCTTTATACGGGATAAACCGGTATTCGCCGAAAGTACGGGAACTGTTTTTACGCCGATAACCGTATTTCTCAGAGGATACTATCTTGTCGTAGTTAAGCCGGACATTCAGGTATCTACACGAGAAGCGTATTCTAATGTCAAACCTCAGCGCCCCGGAGAATCTATCCGCGATATTATTCAATTACCGGTAAGTACATGGAAAGATAAATTAATGAATGATTTTGAAAAGACGATATTTGCTCTGTATCCCGAAATAGAAAAGATTAAGCGAAAAATGTATGAAAGAGGCGCTATTTATGCGAGCATGTCGGGATCGGGATCATCCGTATTCGGAATATTTGAAGACATTGATATACAACCCTGCCAATGGATTGATACGCCTGCGCACGTTTTCTCCTGCCTGTTATCTTTTTAAGGAGATCACCTCATGTCTTTCAATGTTTTTTGTAATTCTTTCCGGGCGAAAAAAATACGGCTTTTTACCGTTCCCAATGGTAAAATTAATTTATCCGCTATTTCATGGTACTTATAACCGGCTAAGAACATAGAAAATGGTATTTTTAAATCAGTGTTCAAATTATTAATTGCAATATTAATTTCTTTTATTGTATAGGCGCCGTCGGGAGAATCAAATCCGGAATCTTGAGAAAGATTTAAATGATAAAGATCTTCTGTTTGGTCGATAATTGTTTGACTTCTGATTATTTTTCGGTAATTATTAATAAAAATATTACGCATAATCGTTAAAATCCAGCCTTTGAAATTAATATTGTCAATATATTTTTCTTGATTATTCAACGCTTTTAAAACGGTTTCCTGTAATAGATCGCCGGCATCGTCTCTATTACCAGTAAGTATCATAGCGAAATTGAACATATTGTCTTGGATACTTAAAATTTTTTCATGGAATTGTGTTGAGTTCATAATTCAAAAGAATTAAAAATAAAAAACAATCAAAACAAAAATAAACCTTAATATTTCTTACTTGTTTTAAAGCAAAGATAGAAGCGTTTTTTAAGTTATAATTAACTGTTTTTAGGTATCTTTGAGATGTAATTGAAATTTAACAGACTTGTAATGAACTTAATGTAATCGTAACAAAAATAGCAAGCACACTATACAAAAAAAGAAGAATTTTGTAATTTGGAAATTACAAGAGATAAAATCATCGCATATTTCGTTTATCGTTTTGCCTATATTTTATTCGTCTGTGCGTAATCGAAAATTTTCAGGTGTTTTTTTTTGTTTTAAAAAAAATCTCACTAATTTTGTCCGAATTTTGATACTGAGAAATGAAAGGAACATCCCATAGTAACGTATGGAAGAGCGGGTTTTTAATTATCCTGTTCTTGTTTCCCTCGTTTGCCAAACCGCTTCATCTTTCTTATGAAGAAATCCTTTATTCCGAATCGAATCAATCCTCTTCCCATCAACACTCCGGCGATTGTCCGGTTTGTTTATTTCATTATCAGTCATTTACCGAAGTAGAAGCCTTTGAATTAAATCCGGCGTCTGCTCCGCTTTCCCTTGAACCGTCTTTTTACAACGAAAAAGAATATATTCCTTTTCTTTACCTCTATTTCCTGCGCGGACCACCCTTTTTTAGAACTAAGAGTTAAGAGTTGGCGAAACGCAATGAGTCAGCATAGCGTTTTTAATTCTCTATTTTTCCATTCTCAATTATTTATCATGCGTATCGGTTTTATTGCCGGTATGTTCTTGTGGTTATTTGTTTTGCCTGTTTGTTCGCAGGAAAAAGATACGGTATCGACCATTCGTCTGGATAGTGTGGTGATTGTGAAATCGGCGGCTCAGGCAGTCCGCGTCACTTCGGCCTTATCTGTAGAAGCGATAGATGAACGTTTCCTTCGCGAACACTTCACAGGTAATCTGGTGAAAACCCTAGAACATACGCCCGGCATTCATTCGATGGATATTGGTTCCGGTTTTTCCAAGCCCATGATACGTGGCATGGGATTTAACCGGATTTCAGTAGTCGAAAACGGAATCAAACAGGAAGGTCAGCAGTGGGGCGATGACCATGGACTCGAATTGGACGTCTTCAACGCCGAACGGGTAATCGTTCGGAAAGGACCTGCTTCTCTTCTCTATGGCAGCGACGCTATGGGGGGAAGTATCGAATTGACGCCGTTCTTGCCTCCTGTGGAGAATCAAATCATGGGAGAAGCGGTTTTTTCAGGAAAATCAATCAACGAAAACACAGGAGCTTCTTTGATGATAGCAGGGAAGAAAGATCAATGGTTTACTAAATTCAGGTATTCCGAACAACATTTCGGAGATTATCACGTACCCGCAGATACCATTGTTTACCTGACCCGGATGATACCGCTTTACGGACGGAAGATGAAAAATACCGCCGGATGGGAGCGGAATGTTTCTTTTTATGCCGCATATCGCAATCATCGCTACTATTCCGATTATTCGGCCGGCAATGTTTACCAGAAAGTCGGATTTTTTCCGGGAGCGCATGGTATTCCGAATCTTTTATCGGTCGAGGACGATGGAAACAGCCGGAATATCGGTTTGCCTTTCAGTAACGTCAATCACTTGAAAATTTCGACGCATCAGCAATATGCTTGGGATAAAATGATCGCTTACTGGGACGCCGGTTTCCAAGATAATCGCCGTCAAGAGTGGAGCCGTTTCCATACACACTATGGATCTGCTCAGCCGTTGCCGGACAAAGAACCGGACAAAGAATTGGAATTTTCCTTGCAGACTTTCAGTTCCACGCTGAAAATGAAATTTCCGGTTTCGGACGCATGGGAACATACCGCCGGTTGGGATATGCAGTACCAGCAGAACGCTATTGGCGGTTATTCCTTTTTATTGCCCGAATACCGCCGGTTTACAAGCGGAATGTTCGCTTTGACAACCTATCGTCCGAACAAGAAATGGCTGATTAGCGGAGGACTTCGTTACGACTATGGGCGAATAAACGTCATATCTTACTCAGACCCTTACCTGGCAATGTATCTGCAAGGGAAAGGTGTTGCGCAGGATGAGATCGAGCGCTATAAATGGCGAAGTTACGGAACGAATTTTTATTCCGGCGATTTTTCCGCTTCTGTGGGAATCGTCTGGACGCCGGACAACATTCAGCTGATTAAAGCCAACATAGGCAAAAGTTTCCGTTTACCCGGCGCCAATGAATTGGCGGCAAACGGAGTGCATCATGGAACATTCCGGTATGAACAGGGCGACGCGTCCCTGTCTTCCGAAAAAGCTTGGCAGTTGGACGCTTCTTATCGTTTGGAAAATAAGAGGATCCGGTTCGACATGATGCCGTTTTTCTGTTGGTTTGGTAATTACATCTACCTGAAACCGACCGGTGAATGGTCTATTTTGGATGATGCCGGACAGATTTATCGTTTCACGGAAACGGAGGCTTTGTTTGCCGGCATTGAAATATCGTTGGAAATAAATCTTTTCGACCGGTTCGATTACCACCTCAATGGGGAATATGTACACACATACAACCGCAGGGAACGTACTCCTTTGAGTTTTTCTCCGCCGGCTTCTTTCCGGAATACCTTGGAATACCGGCATGAGAAATTTCAGACTTATTTGGAAATTCACAGTATAGCGGCGCAAAACCGGAATGCAGCTAATGAAGATCCGACTCCCGGAGCCAACCTGATTCATTGGGGCGCTTCGACTAATCTATCAGCAGGCGGAACGAAAATCGAATTAACATTTTCCGTTCAAAACCTGTTGAATACAAAATATTACAATCATTTAAGTTTTTACAGGAAAGTGGAAATCCCCGAACCGGGACGAAACTTTCAAATACTCATTAAAATACCTTTTAAAAAATTATTCAAATGAAAACAAACAATATTTATATATCTGTTATTTGCCTGATGGCTGTTTTTTCTTTCTTATTTGTTTCGTGCGACAATGGCGATACAACCAAACCGGTTATTGATTGGGAAGAACCGGTCGACGGTGATACGCTGCAAATTGGAAATGAACATGGCGTTCATTTTGAGGCGGAATTTTCCGATAATGAGGCCTTAGCATCTTACCGAATAAATATTCACGACAATTTTGACGATCATGGAAGTCATCGCTCTTCTACATTGGAAGTAGACCCTGTTCCGTTTGCTTTTGATTCGATTTGGGTCATTTCCGGTAAAAATTTCCCGGTACACCATCATGACATCTTCATTCCGAAAACCGATAAGGATGGACGAGCTTATGCAGAAGGAAATTATCATTTTATTGTCTATTGTGTGGATGCGGCCGGTAACGTTTCGCTCGTAGGGAGAGATGTTGTTTTAAGTCATGAAGCGGGCGAGCATCATGATGACGATGAGGAAGGACATGATCATGAAGATTAACTTCTTTAAATATTTTTAGCTTTCGGTCTGATGAAGTATCTTTTTCTGTTGGTTGGATTGACGGTTGGAGGGAACAGTTTTTGTCAAACCCTCCCGGACATATCAGTTGATGCCCTGCGGAACAGTTTTATGCAGCAAGTACAACTGTTTCCACAGGAAAAGATATATGTACAAACCGACAAGTCGGCTTATGCTTCGGGCGAAACGATTTGGTTCAAAGTTTATCTGATTGATGCCGTCGTACATTATCCCTCGGAGCATAGCCGGTTTGTATATATCGAATTGATTAATCCGCATAAAGTGGTTGTCCGGCGGGAAAAAGTGCGAATAGCCCCGGACAAGTCGTGCGGACAAATAGCCCTTCGGGAAACGCTTCCCGAAGGAAACTATATTTTAAGAGCTTATACAGGAACGTTGTACGGAATGGATGAAGACTATTTCTTTCATAAAAACATCTATCTTTATTCTTCCGTTTCCGCTGCTACAAAGGCGATGGATTCGCCTCCGGAAGATTACACTCTCTCTTTTTTTCCCGAAGGAGGCAGTCTTCTGGAAGGTGTTGCCTGCAAGATAGCCTTCAAAGCGCTGAAATCTGATGGATTAGCGGAAAATATCTACGGAAGCGTCCACGATAACGAAGGTAGAGTTGTTTTACCGTCTTTCCGATCGCTTTACAAGGGGATGGGAACTTTTACCCTGACTCCCGAAGCAGGGAAAACGTATTACGCCTTAGTCGAAAACGATAACCATTCGGTCAGAAAAATACCATTACCTGCCGTCCGGAAAGGCGCTTATGCTTTATCTGCGCAATGGGAAGGCAATAATGTACGGATATCGGTAAACCGTTCGCCGGATATTCGGGATGACGATTCGCTCTTTCTGATTATCCACTCTCGGGGTATTGCAGGCTATGCCGCCCCCTGGAACCCTGCTGTTCCATCCTTGAAACTGAAGAAAGAAGCTTTTCCTTCCGGGATTTTACAAGTTCTTCTTTTGGATAAAAATGGAAATCCGTTGAGTGAAAGGCTCTTGTTCTGCATCAACGACGACCGGGCACATTTGTCTCTGAAAACGAACAGGGAAAATTTCAAACCGAGGGAACACGTAATCGTTGATTTGAAACTGACGGATAAAAACAATCATCCGCTTGTTGGGAACTTTTCCGTTTCGGTCACCGATAATGCGAAGACAGCGATAGATACAACCACCAATATCCTTACTTGCTTTTTATTAACCTCGGACTTAAAAGGATATATCGAAAATCCGACATTCTATTTTGAAGAGAATAATCCATTATCAACCATTGCGTTAGATAATTTGATGCTGACGCAGGGCTGGCGGCGGTACAATATTCCGGAAATCGGGAAAGGAAATTGGGAAGAATCCCGCGGGTTCATCGAATCGGGACAGGAAATCTCCGGATCGGTGAAAGGATTGATTCGGGGAAAAGGAATAGCAAACAGTCAAGTACGTATTCTATCCTTGGAAAACCGGTACGCCAATGAGATCACGACCGATGAAAAAGGGAATTTCTCGTTTGTCGGATTGGATTTTCCGAATAAAACGAATTTCATCATACAGGCGTTTTCGAGTACAGGCGACGACCGGGTCAACTTACAGATTCAGGAAGATGAATTTCCGTCGGTAGGGCGTGTATTTATTCCTGTTTCACCGGTAAAACAGCCGGATTTACCTGAAAATGCCACCGGGAAGGACGAAGAATTTATTCAGGGAATGAAAATGATTCATTTACCGGAAGTGAAAATAAAAGCCGTACCCAAAGAACCTTCCGGTAACTTTTATTCCAGAATGGCGGATACTTCGTTCGACAGCAAGAAAATAGAAGAATTGAATGCCACTTGCATCCATGAATTGTTGCGAAGGATTCCGGGCGTTATCATTCAGGACGACAAAGCCATTGTCAGGGGAACCACAGGCATTTACGGGAAACCGTATGCGGCAATTGCCATCGATGGCATTATTGTGGAATCGTTTGCCGAAGAAAACGATTACAACAAATATACGGATTTCGATCTGGATCAAATCAATATGATGGACATTGAAAGGGTAGATGTTTTTAAAACCGGAAGCACCATTCTCTGGGGTTCCCGGGGCGGGAATGGCGTTGTATCCTTCACCACTAAAAAAGGCGACTTCAATCCTTCCAAAATCGACAGAACCCGTTTCAACACCAAGCAAATAAGTCCTTTGGGGTATATTGTCCCGGACGAGTTTTACTCTCCGAAATACGAAACGGAAGCGCAAAGAACAAACGGCCTCCCGGATAAACGAACGACTCTATTCTGGCATCCTAATATTCATAGCGATGAAGCAGGAAATGCTTCTTTCGATTTTTATACCTCCGATCATCTTACCGGTTATTCGATTGTGATAGAAGGAATGAGCTATACAGGAGAGATTATTTATTATTCAGGTAAAACAATCGTTTTGCCTGAATAATAATAGATTACAATTCATTTATTATTTCCCGTTGTTTTTCAAAAAATACGATTCGTTGCTTTTCTCCGGTTATGGTTATTAAAGTGGAAGTTCGTATGAACGATTGAAACCAATTTTTCATTTTTTGAAATACATCTTCGTCTAATGATGCAGCAGTGGTTAAAATAAACGTCCAGATTAAACTTAAGTTATATTTTTGTGTGAGCAAATAGGAATAATTGGTTTCAATATTCACTTCGGAGATATACAAACGTACTTGATTTCCTGTTTCTTTGAAACATCCGCTGATGGTCATCTCTTCTATGTAATCCAGAAAAAAATGCAAATCTTCCTTAATCTTCAAAACGTCTTCTTTTGTTATCAACCGGATGCTATTGTAATACTTAATGTCGGTAACTAAATTTGCAAATAATTGATAATCAAGTATAAAATAAGAACTTTGTATATTTTTTGATTCAATAAAAGTATCTGTGAATAAATTCATTACTTTATTCGGCACAATTGTTTCGTGGAAAGGTCTCGCCTTTTCATTATAATAGAGGTAATACCATTTGAAGATATAGAATTTGGAGATGTAATCGAAACCCGAATACAAGGTTTGGGGTAAAATATTAGAAATAACAGCGGCTTCTGTATTTTCTTCCGCTTTTATTTGTCTGAAAATATTGACATATTCATCCATCATTGAATAATCTATTTCACTTGGAGTTAAGTACTCGACTAATTTCAATTGAAAAGGCCGGCTTTTATCGGTATTAATCCCGATTCCGATTATATTATCTAATGAAATTCCTAACTTTTTCGCAATAAATACTATTTCCTGAAAAGTAAAAGGAACTTCCCTTCTTAATCTTCTATATACAGCTTCTTTTTCAATAAATAAAATATCAACGAGCATATTTACTAATTTAGAATTCTGAGGAATCTTCTTTCTCACATCTGCTAAAAAAGCATCATGTATATATTCGTTTTTCATACTAAAGTAACTATTTATGATATTGTTTCCTAATTTACTAACAAATAGAGATTCGATATTGTTGAAAACTTACTTGGTTTCTTTCAGAAAGAATTTAATCTCTCTCTTAGTGAGAGTGTCTTTGTTGGGCAGCGTTGCTATTTGAGTGGGATAGAAACCATTTATTATTATCACAGAATTTTACAATTTTATTTTCAATTAGTTTTTGGAATTGAATCAAGTCTTGTACGATTAACTTTTTTTATATTAAATAATTTAATCTACAAGATTGCGGCAAAGGTACAATTTTATATTATATTCAGCAAGGATACATTGATAAAAAGCGCTCAAGTAGTCCATTTTTGCATGATTATAATTTTTTTCTTACCTTTGTCCAATGATTGAGAAACAAG
The DNA here is from genome assembly GCA_031259075.1 of Dysgonamonadaceae bacterium. Classification (GTDB taxonomy): domain Bacteria; phylum Bacteroidota; class Bacteroidia; order Bacteroidales; family Azobacteroidaceae; genus Azobacteroides. Next base: position 15,962 of record JAIRLY010000132.1, read on the forward strand.
TTTGCAACAATAAAATCGTCTATAACGGAATAATATCGGAATGAAAATTTTAATTACAATATTTCTCGTTTTTATACTCTTTGTGTTTTTGTTCGGATTTTCTATTCTCCGTTTCATTTTTGGAGGATTATTAGGTATTAAACAAAATCAAAAGAGAACAAATCAACAAAATCGGGATAAAGAACAGACTCGGCAAAAATCAAAATCCGGTGGAAAAAAGATTATCAATTCCAATGAAGGAGAGTACATTGACTACGAAGAAATAAAAGATTAACCACTTCAATACCATTTAAATAAGCGCATTCCAATAATAAAACAAATTACTCCGAAAAGCGATAGCGAAAGCGAAGGGATCAAGATTTCCATCCATCCGGCGCCTTCATTAAAAATGCTGCGAATACCATCTGTGAGCGCTGTTAAAGGCAGGAATTTAATTACATCAATACTCCATTCGGGGAAATTATGGTAACTAAAGAAAATTCCCGATAATATCATCATGGGCATTGTCACGGCATTGATCCATCCTGTTCCGACCTCTGTTTTGGAAGTACGGCTTGAAACCAGCGTCGCAATACCCGTAAAAGCTAAATTTCCGGCTAAAAACAAAACGGACAGGGCGCCGATATTTCCTTGAATATGAATGCCAAACAAGAGCCATGCAAACAGAAAAAGAACCAAAGCTTCTACTACATTCATTACAATGCGGACAAACATCAGGGCAATGAGGAAATTTGATTTTTTCATAGGAGTTGCCACCATACGCCTCAACAGTTTTTGCGACCGTCGCTCAATAATCGTGTAACTGATACCCCACATAATGGAACTCATAATTCCGAATGAGATCAATCCCGGAATAAGGAAGTCTATGTAACGTACTCCTTTCAATGTCAAGGGAACTATATTCGTTTGTTTTTTATCGGCAGTCGAAGCAGGCGATTTTATCAAAGCTGAGAGTTTCATATAAACCAATTGAGCTTGTGAATTATGCGGATCGAAATGATAATGTATTTCTTCTAAAGAATCGGTAACAATCACATCGGCTTCTCCTCGTTTCAGGGAAACGATTGCCGATTGCCAATCGCTGTAGATAAAGTTAAATTCAGTATTTCCCAAGGTTTTATCATTAATTCTCCATGTATATCCGTTTTTTCCGTTCTTTTGGTTTTGCTGAGCGTAAATATTGAGTAAAGAATCTAATTCCGTGCAATTTTTTCCGACAACCATAACTTGAAATTTCGATTCGGAAGTTTGTGTAAAAGCCAGCCCTAATCCGATGGAAATAAGTACCGGAAAGAGCATTCCCCAAAAAAGAACTTCCGGTTCGCGGATAGTTTCTAAAAATTGAGTAACAGTCAGTTGATAGATTTGTTTTTTCTTTATTGATTTCATAGATTTCATCATTTTTCCGAATAGGGATAGTCAGATAATGTTTTTCCTGTCAAGTTGATAAATAATTCGTCTAAATTACGGTTGTTTTTGTCCAGCAAATCTTTTAATTTTCCTTCTCGTAATAATTTTCCTTCATCAATAATAATAATATGGTCGCATAAGGATTCTGCCTCTTCCATGTAGTGCGTTGTAAGGATCAATGTCGTTTCTCTTTTCTCTTTCAGGTTTTTTAATATATTCCACAAATCAAGTCTCGAATGAGGATCAAGTCCGGTAGTCGGTTCATCCAAAAAAAGAATTTGCGGATTATTCAGTAATGCAACAGCTAATGCCAGCCGTTGTCGTTGACCTCCCGAAAGCGTTCCGGTCATTGATTTTTGTTTATTTCCAAGTCCGGTCAAATCAACGACTTCATTTACACGTTGATTTCCAAGTTCAAAAAAGCTTGCAAAGAGGCGCAACGTTTCCTTGACCGTAAGTTTTTCGGTAAAGCGAGTTTCTTGTAATGAAAGTCCTATCATTTTCCGGAGTTCTTTTTCATGTTTTCGCCATGTTTTTCCTTGAATGATGATTTCTCCGTTGTCCGGTTTCCGTAAACCTTCCATCATTTCTACCATCGTTGTTTTACCTGCGCCATTCGGACCAAGCAAGGCCACAAATTCTCCGGACCGGATGGCAAGCGATATTCCTCGCACGGCGTGTACATCTTTGAACGACTTAAATACATTCTTAACCTCTATTTGAAGCATTGGCTTATTTTTTAATTTTGCAAAGATAATTCTATTTGTCCATGGCAACCGCATCAAAGCCCTTTGCCATAAATGGCTGATTTATTTCCTGTATACGTTCACGATTTCGCCGATATACATAACATGAAAATCGTTATCCGGATAAAACTTTTCAGCAAGGGCAGGATTTATAAACGCAGCAGAATCAAGAGGCGAAACATATAATTTTCGACATTCCAGAATCATGGTCGCTTCTTGAAAAGCCACGCTGCCAAGTGGGGTAATCATCGGCGTAAGCCCTGCTTCCTGTGCTTTACGTGGGTGCATCCTTCCCGATTTTGTTCCGCAAATATTCAAAGCGTCACGGTAGCGTTCGTCAAAAAACGAGAGAGTATAAGTCTCGTTTGCATCCACAAATTCTTTGGTGTAACGTTGTGGACGAATAAACATGACAGCCACGTTCCTTTCCCACAAATAGCCTAATGTACCCCAACTGGCGGTCATTGTATTAAACGAAGTTGTGTCGCGCCCTGCCGTAATCAGCATCCAATCTTTACCAATGAGTTTTGGGGCGCTTACATTTATCCGCTCAATGGGAATTTGTTTGAAATCTTTCATTTCTGTTTCCGTTTTATTGTTGCAAGCTACTAACAAGCAAACGATTATTGTGAATAATATTATTCTTTTCATCTCAAAATCAATTTAATTTCAGGTTGCAAATGTACATGAAAAGTGTGAGTTTTTCAAGCGCGTGAAATAAAAATCAAGGCCACCTCCTGTTTCGCCTACTACCGTACTCTCACGTACAATTGCTATCTTTGTAGCATTAAATAATTAATAAACAATTAAAATGAGTTATTGCCGGTTACTCTGCTTCCTCGCCGGTGCATTCTAATGCTCTTCATCGGTGCATTCTAATGCTCCTCGTCTACGAAAATCAATCCGAATAATGACGCTTTGATGGCCTTGGAACTGTATCCGAAAGCATTAGAAAATGTAAACGGAAAATTTTTTGAAGGTGAAATATATAAAGTCGATAAAAATGAATTAGAAATATTCGATAAGAATTTTAAAGTATAATCATAAAATTATTAAAAAAGGAAAATTGTATGTTTTATTATTATCTCTGTGCATCTTTTACCGTAATCAGTTCTGCGATTAGTTTTGGGTTTTCAATTGAAGCCTGTTTGAAATCAAAGTCATGGGAAGATGTAGCTTTTATCAATGCCATGTATGCCATGTCAAGGAGCCTTTCATTATTTCTGGGTTCAATTGGACTGTTTATATTTATTTCTGATTCATATTTAATAGCACTATCAGCAGTTATGATTGGAGTTCAATTGTTTGACGGTATTATTGGTCTTAAAATAAACATTCTTAAAACAGTTGGACCAATATTGACAGCCACAGGAAATTTAATTTTATTAATACTTTTTCTAAGGTAGGGGCCTCAGCCCCTCAGTATTTGAGGCTGAGTGGTTAACTACAGTGTTCTTTCATATTAAAAAAATTAAAGCCGCAAGGAAGTTGTGATAACTAAGCCTTGCGGTTATTGTTTTTTAATAGCCTTAAAGATAGTGATATTTTTTTTGAATAACAAAGAGATATATCACTTTTTCTAAGAAACAGATACTTTTTTACATTTTTTTGTGCTTTCTGACTTGCCTAATCTTAGGTAAGGTGGAGACGATTTGCCTTTTATTTTTTATCCATAATTGAAAACTGAATTTTTTTTTAATCGCTGAAGCGCTGATAAAAGTTACTTTTGTTTGTTTTAGTATGTTTTGCATATCATAAAATACTTTTTTATCTTCTTCCGGAAGTTTTTTATGAGGTCTGCAAAGTTTTATTTTTTTATTGATAAAAATAGCACCGTCATAAAAGTTCCCTAATGAATAATTATCGCATTTTTGTAAATAATAAGACCCGCTGGTATTTTTTGAAACAGGTGAGTTTTTTAAGTCCATACCAAAAACAGATTTTTTATCTTTATAGGATAAAAAGTAATATTTTTCATTTTCATCGGAATATACCATCGGGAAAAAAGATATATTAGTAACTTTATCAGGAAATTTTTGATAAACAATATTTCCTAACCGGACGACATTTTCTTTTGGCGATTTGCATTGATAAAATTTAGTAAAGCCATGGTTTCTACCGCAATGAATTAAAATCTTGTTATTGGTTTGCGAATAATATTTTATCACATTATCAGCCATAGTAGAATCTCTATCCATAGAAGCCGGAAAGCGATTGGGAACATCCAATCCCAAAACTTTTATTTTTTCTTCGCTTGATTGATTTAATTTCCACAGAACATATAAAATATCCATATATTCTTTAATAAACCGATGTGATTTTTCGGAAATTATGCTGTCTCTTAGAAGTTTAGAAAATTTATTCATGCCCATTAACCGGTCAATTTTATCTTGCGCCGTAAAAGCCATAAATTCAAAAGCAAAACACCTTACTCCATTTTCATAAAGCAAAGGAATTATTTTTTTTAAGAACGTTAATTCATTTTTTATCCAATGATTTTCGCCCAAAATAACCATATCGTAGTTTTGATATTTTGAAGCAATGTATTCATTTGCATTTTGCACAATAAGGTCTTTCTCATTTTGTTTAGACATACAAAATAAATGACAAAAAAGAAAAATCAATAGAATAAAATATCTCATATTCATACAGTTAAATCACTGCCTAAGATGTTATTTTCCATATTACTATTTATTGTTGTCAATCCATTCATCGCGTTTGTTTATCTGCTTGTCAATATTATTATATTGTTTTTGTCTAACTTTGTTATAATGTTTTCTGATTTTATATTTTCCAAAAAAAGCAACCAATTTTCCAAAAGCTATTTTAGACCGTCTGTCAAATTCTTTTTTAAATTCACCTTCAATATAATTCGGGTAACCGTATGAGAGAATCTGTTTTTCAATGGGTTTGTAAAAGACATAACCGTGAAAAAAATCCTGCATTTTATTATGCTGTTTTAAAACACCGTCTATTTCATTATCATACCATTTAATTAAATATTTATTAAAGTTTGTTTTTCCAAAAGGCGTATTTGCCATGTCAAATCCCAAGTCCTCCTTATTTGTTATCTTGAAAGCAGCATCCCAGCGCCCATCATCAGTCAGGTTTCCTTGCAATACATTGTTCAGCAGTACGTTGACTGTTTTTTCGGGAAACTTGTTTTTTATCCACCAAGCTGCGCCGTATTTTTCAGGAATAAACCACGAATGGTAGTGATTCATTATTATCAAAAATTTGTTATGATTATGTTCAGTAACAATTTTCTGCATTTGGACGCCCATAATTTCGTCGCTCCGGAAAGAATCTATGGTATCCATTACTGCTTTATATTCTTTTTGTGATGCAACAGTATTCCATGAAAAGGGTACATCAACAGGATACACCGTTATTTTTTGCTGTCCGGGTAAGTTTTTATTCAAATAATAAAGGTTTTTAATAAAAGTCGGATAATTTGTCATTTCCCATAAAGGATTAAAATCATTATTCCTGATAATACTTAAAAGACTATCTTCAACTTTATCGTCCGATAATGTATCATTATGCAAAAATGCGTTCAGTTTTTCATGAGAATTTGCAACCCCCACTTCCATTATTATTTGTCCATGATTATCTATAAATCTTTTATCCGAAACAATGTCAAAAATCAGATCATACTGTGTCATCTCCTGATGATGTCGCTCACATAAAACGACAATGTCGTACCTGTCAAACAATTCCAGAATATACTCTTTTGCAGATATGTTTTGAGTGTTTAAAAAATTTATATATTCATTTAGCTGATTGTCTTTATTTTGCGAGATCCCCAATAGAGAATAAAACACACAAATACCCAATGAGATAAAAAATTTCATATTGATTCGATCTATAATTAAAATTTTATTTTAGAGTTAATAGAAAAGCATCATACTATTTATTTGGACAAAAATTTCATTTAGCTTTTTCATTTTACAAATTTATTAAAATTAAACTTAAAAAAAATACTTCTGCAATCTTTTGTGCACACTAAAAAAATTACGTTACAAAATTCCACTAAAATTTGTGTTTATACAATCACTTTTACAAAAAAACCGTTACTTTTAAAGAAAATCAAATTACACTGTTAAAAACATGCTGGAAAAAAAGCCATAATTCTTTGCTTTTCAATGCATATTGCGCAGGCAAGTGGCGCCGCAGTCCATAGCATCAAGTTGGGTGTAGTGGGGGAAAAGCTTCTCTTTTAATTTTTGGGTTCTTTTATTGGATAATATAAGCAATTTTTTCGCTCAACTGCCCGTATCGACTGCCACCACATTGTTTCGAGCGTATAAAAGAGGTTTTTGAAAGTTCGTGGCGTAAAACTGCCTGCCGCCCCATATCTACAATTTTCATTCTGTTATGTTGCATAATTGTTGGTATAGTTACTTCATGATGCCCTACCCATCCATTTTGCAGTGCATTATCCAAACAGTACAGTGCTGCATTAGAAAGTCTGCAAATTGGATTAAACGAACGAACGCAATCGTATCTTGTCAATTTTTCGGGACTTCGCAAACTCCACTACCACGACCAGTACGGTTCTTCTTCATATTTTCGTATCGTTGTTGAAATAAAATCGGCTCTATTTTTGCTGAATGCATCAAACAACACACTCCAATCGCCGGAGAAAGCGACATCATCTTCTATTAGCCAGTAATAAGCGAATTGTGAATTTTCCCGGAAAAATTGCAACAGCGGAAAATGGCTGCTCCCGGGCAACAAACTGTTTTTTACCGGAATATAACCCAATTCGTGTAAAACGACGTCGGTAAAAACAAAGAGATTTTCTTTTGGTAAATTTTCGGGCAAGTTTTCTGTAATGCTGTGTGTTTTTCCCACACAAGCGATTTGTGGTACTGATTAACTTTTTCCATAGCCTGCGACAGCCGTAATTCTTTGCTTTTCAATGCATATTGCGCAGGCATGTGGCATCGCAGTCCATAGCATCAAGTTGGGTGTAGTGGGGGAAAGTCTTTATCATCGTTTATTGCCTCAGTTTTGCTTTTTAAAGAGCAATATCAGTAAGCTCAAACTCAAAAATATCAAAACAACACTATGTAAAATTAGAAAGCCCCAATTAAACAGTATTACAAATGAATTCTTATCCTGTTTTTCTATTTTATTAAAGCTGCCTCTTTCAATAGCATTAGTTATCATTCTTGAATAGTCTTCTCCAACTAAGGCGCTTCTTTTTAATAAAGTATCTTTGTAATTATCCAGCATAAACGGTTGCTCGCTGCAAGTCTTCTTCGGAGGAAAAATACGTCTGCATATAGGAATCTAATACTTCCTGATTCCGGACTTCTCCGAGTTCGGTAAAGACATTCTTCACTTTTTTTGCGAAAGCATCGTTCGCATAATATAACAATATCGTATTTGTCAAACAGTTGCATCACATAATCAACAGGATCTTGTTTGTATTGTTCGATATTTTTAATATAATAAGTTTTTTTGAGATAAAGACAAAAAAGTAACTTTTGTCCAATTTTCAGTACAAAATGGTGTTTTTATTGGACAAAAAAAACGATCTCATGAATATCAGCGATAACCTTATATTTCGGTATCCTGTGTGGAAAAGCAAGTTTCAAACAAATTGATGCATAAAATTTTTCACTGCGATTTCATGCAAAAAATGGAGCTTTACCGAAATTGTGCAGTAAATCAACTGATTGAAATCATGAAAGAAAGGTTCGCTACACCTAGTATTTTGTAAAAGTTAGGAAAAGCTGAAAAAAAAGTGTATTTTTGTATTTCGAATAAAAGATACTGCGATGATAAATAACCGGAAATTGCCCATTGGCATACAGGATTTCGAAAAATTGCGTACAGGAGATTACGTTTATGTAGACAAAACAGCGTATGTGCACCAGTTGACACGTGTAAGTTGGCCCTACTTTCTCGGTCGGCCGCGCCGTTTCGGTAAAAGCCTCTTTCTTTCAACGCTCAAGGCCTTTTTTCTCGGCAAAAAGGAACTCTTCGACGGCCTGGCTATTGCCGGATTAGAAAAAGAATGGCTGGAATATCCTGTCTTTCATCTTGATTTCAATCTGGAAGACTACTCTACTTT
>JAIRLY010000379.1 GCA_031259075.1 Dysgonamonadaceae bacterium
ACGTAAATCAACCCGCGTATGAGTCCCGCCGTTCCAAGCGTCATAATGATGGACGGGATTTTTGCGAACATGAGGCCCACGCCGTTTACAGCGCCGCAAACAATGCCTATTAGCAGGGCTGCCGTGGGACAGCGGGCAATGAATGGCACGAGCGTTTCTGGACGGCATACACGACGTGCGGTATACAGAATGTTCCGGTGATGAATTATCTTAAAAGCTGTTTATCCGCGCATTTCGGTATGGAACCATACCCTTCTCTCTTAAATATGCCCGGTTGACCCGTGATCGGTTACCGGTAATCTGCTCAATATTCGCTCTTTTATTTCTTGGACAAAATTGAATGATAGGTTATTTTTGAGCTTGTTCGGTAATATATCAAGCCTAAGATGTATTTCTTTTGTGATGTCATCAATATTGTTATCAAACTTTCGAGAAAACGCCCATTCTTTTGTTTCAGAAGATATTTCTTCTGTAATATAATCTGAACATGACAGAATACTTGAAATAATAGATAACTCACAAATTGAAAACTTTCTTATTTTGCTTTCTTCTGTAACAATAGTTGGTATTCCAAAAATTTTACTTCTAAATTCTTCGTTACATATATATGCCGTAACAAATTCTTTACAGTATTTATGTTTATCCTCTTCCTTCATTAACAGTTGATTTAGACAATAAAGCAACATTCGCGCATATTTTTTTCGTACCTCTCCTGGTAATAGGGTATTAGGCTTCGCTCTGTTAAAGAAATTTGTTATAGACTCCAGTATTTCAGCTATCACCTTCTGTTCTTTCGGCTGTACTTTCACATCCGAGGAATTAAAAACAATGAGCGCCGACATAATTTCTTTCTGTATACGTTCAATGAGTTTTTCGATTGTATCTGCCTCTGTATCTGCCTCTGTATCTGCCTCTGTGCCTGCATATCTGCTTAGCGCTCCTGCCGCATGCGCTCTAACAAAATAATCTTTATCGTTAAGTAAGTCAAGCAAGTTTTCCCGGCATACGTCAGGGTTAATATCTAACTTTAAAACGTCATGACCGATATTTTTTAGTGTAAAGTATACTTCACTTTTGATAATCCAATTTTGGCTGCTACGTATTCGACGTAATTGATTTTTAACTTCATCTTGTTCAAAAAAATATTTGTTTTCTTTTTTATAAGATGATGAACATAAAGCTCGTACAACGTGATACTGTAAGTGATCATGCTTTTCGGCATTATCAATCCAAGATAAAAAAACATTTTCGAGAGGTTGTTTTTCCAAAGTCAAACAATAAAGCAAGCGTCTTGTTTCCGTGTCTTTATCAGAATTGTTACGAGAAATATCTGAACGCATACGATCATAAACGAAATCGCCAAGTTCTTTAAATGCGGAAAAGTCTTCAAAACTATATATTTCTCCGCATAAGTGTTCCTTTATTAAGTCATAACATTTATCCCTCTTATGGGCATTGTTGTTTTTTGAGGCATTTTTAACACATTTTGCCAATAGTTGGGATCCTTTTGTTTTTGAGGAATACTGGGAACAAAGCTGTGCTACGTTGTCATAAAATTCACAAAAATCATAGGAAGCACATTCTTGCCCATCTTCAATCAATGCCGCAATAAAAATAAAAATCGAAAAATCGCCGGATATTTTATCCAATTGGGTTTTTAGGTAATCAAAATCGGCATACTTTCTTTCAGCTACAATAGTATTAGCTTCAAAAAACTTTTTGAAGTTTTGTTCTGTAGAAATTTCACCTTGTTCATAAAACCTTCTAACATTGGGTTGAATATTATCTTTCTCGGCAGCTAAAATGCATACGAAACGAAATACTTTATAATCTTCACAAGCATCCTTAAGCTGTTCATTTAATTTTTTTACATCGCTATAATAATTCTTTTCATCTTCTACAATATTTTTAGCTTTATTATATGCGTTTAATTCTTCATTTTTCTTTACGAAATCATCGTGGTCATCCCGTTTTAACATTTTAAAAGGGAATTTGCTTAAGCTTTCAAAATAGTTGCCGTATAATTGCGCTTTCACTCTATAGGCGCCGTTTTCAGGATTAAACTTCTTTTTATTGAAAAACATAAATATTTTGAAATAGTTTTTTTTTATAGCTGGCAGAATTATCACAACTGCAATCCACACAAAAAGAATGAAAACGAACACCATGATAAATATTTTCTTATGCGTTATCAAAACTGGAATAGCATCAGTTATTTTTTGTGGTAATTGAAAAAATGGACTTCCAAATAAAGTACATAATCCCAGTGTAATACTCAATATAATTTTAACAATTTTCATGCCACCTACCTAAAATCATGGACACGGCTTTTTTCTTTTAACTGTCCCACTGTATTTCTAATTAATCTTTTTTTAATATTCTCAATTGGTTGTGAAACAAAAAAACCCTGATAAAATCTGCCCCAGAGCAAATATTGTCCTTCAGGGGAAATTCCCCGCAAAGCATCTTCCAGGGTATTGTAAAATTTAGTATCTGGAAGGTGAAAGATATCTCCATATTCATCGCTAATATCAAAAAGATGCGCGTGTGCATGGATTACGCCGTCAACGCTTGTGCAAAAATTTGCTCGTCCACGTTCAAACAGCATATATTTCTTCGCAACAAAAGTGTTCGAAAACGTATTATCGATAAAATTCATTACACTGCCAATATTGCAATCCGCTAACGAACGTGACTCATGGTTAGGAAAAAGCAAATAATGCCCGTTTATCACAGGATATTTATCCCTGACTATACTGAAATCGTCATTAAAGCATAACCGTTCTTCTTTGATTATGTTATCTAAAAAAATATTATTCATCTTGTACCTCTTCCAAATATGGATTCAATTGCATAATTCCTTGCATCAAACAGCGGAATCGTTATAGCGCCTAATTCCCGCAAAACTATTGCGGGGTGAGACAAAATTCCAAACTTCAAACAACACACCCGATCCTTAAAAAACTGAGCATATTTTAATAAAGCAACTTCATTTCCTCTCTCTATCATAAAATTAAGAAAAACTGGATTTCCAATTTTTATATTAACTATATCCTCTATTTTTTGTATTTCCGTTAAAGCTGATGGAACGGCAGTTTTAAAACAAAAAGAGACAATATTTCTCATATTTAGAAAAAATGTGCGCCCATTTTTGTCTCGTACAAAATGGTAATTAAATCTACATTTACCAGTATTCAACATTATTTTTTTTGTAGCGTTCAAAACAAATTCCAGCAATATTTCACACTCCGCTTTTGGTATCGGTTCTTTTGCTCTATAACAAAGCGTATTGTACGAATCAAATTTAGCCTGTCGTTGCTCCATAAAGCGGTATGCCATTTTCGCATCGTTGTTACTGACTATTACATCCGGCGACAAAATATTGTCACTATCCCAAATGCCGGGTATATGTTCTATTACAATGAGATTGTTGACAATATCGACATACACCTCATAAGAATCGCAAACATCTATCTCATCGTACACTATTAGTGACATTCCATGGGACCAAACGTCCCGAACAGCGCAAACGGCCTCGCCAATTGTCTTAACAAAACATTTGGGCATACCTATATCACCACCTCTGGCAAAACGGATGATTTTTACCGCGTCATTAAATTCGACACCGCCCAATTTTTCCAAGATTTCTTCAATGTGTTTTCCCTCAATGAAGTCAACATGTTTGTCAAATAAATTTGTTTTCACAAACATTTTCATTGCGTGAAACTTAAAAAAAACGCTATCGATTTCTGGCTCTACAGAGTTTATTGAGGCAACAGGTCTGATTTGAACTATCCAAAGCTTATTATTTTCCCAAATCCATTCAATCGCCGCGATGTCATAGTTAACAACCATCAATGCTGTCAGTTCATGCAACTGTGAAAGAATAACAGATAGTATATATTGAGGGATCGAAGTTACTTCCGCTTTTGCAATGTATTTATCGGAATCCACTATCTCATATAAATTTGTTGGGCCTTTTCCTTTACACAATTCTTCAGAAGCCCCTTTGCATAAGTCAACCACAGGATAAGCACCAAATGAAAACGGACTGCGGGTAAATAAAATGCCCGAATAATCCGCATTTATATATTCTTGAATAATAACAGCCATTTTAATTTTGCGGTAGTCCAAGCTTTTAACTTGGCAATATAACCGTACTTGTTCGGAATTTACCGAATCAAAACAATCAATAATAGCGGTTGTAAAACTTTTAAAATCTGCAATATTGTTAAAACTTTTGAATATGCCTGCATAAGAGTCAATCTCTGAATCTTCGCAAGTTGCGGAACTTCTTACGATAAGTTTTCCAGATACCGTATTCGCCAGAATTTTTTCAAAGAAACCCTCCAGTGCTTCTTCGCCTATTAACTTTCCTGTGGCACGGTAATAGTCGAAAAAATCAGTAGACAGACAATAAGTATATGGAATATTGCAACCATTGCGCAGTGCATACGACAAATTTACAGACTTTCCACCCCATACATCAACGTCAACAACTTCTTTCCAAGACAATTTGCATACACGTGGGGGTAATTTACAAATAGCTACTTCACTATTATGTACAAAACGCTGCTCGTTAACCAATCCCTGTACCTCGTCCCTCACACATACGCTGAATCTCACGGAATTGTGCAAATCCAGTTACTGTCGCTCGCATACCATCAACCTCTGTTTCAGTGTCTATCTATTTGGATAGCACGGTATTCAGTTTACTACAAACGCAAAATTTTGTCAATAAACCGCAGTGAGACATCCAGGGCGAGCGCATATAAAAAAAAGTAAAATTGTTGTATAGTTGGCATAGTTTTTCAGGGAGGGAAACAATGGAACAAGAACAACGGCAATCACAACCAAAAGTGACGCCTATTATGAACTATTTTTCAGGTATAAATGA